>DAOWAC010000071.1 GCA_030634785.1 Chloroflexota bacterium
AAAGAATTAAACCCTTACGGTGAAAAAAAAGTGTCTATTATAACTATTGGAGCAGGACAATTAGGTTATTATCTTGCTCAGCTATTGCTTTAAGAAGAACATGATGCAGTTGTCGTAGACAAGGATGCTGCAAGATGTGAAAAAATCAGCCAGGAGCTAGACATTGTTGCCACTCAGGGTGACGGAACAGAAACCGCTGTTTTGGAAAAGGTAGGAGTAAAAGAGGCTGATGCAGTTGTTGCTCTGACAGGACAGGATGAAACAAACATGGTTGTAAGTCTTTTGGCAAAAGAACTTGGAGCAAAACAGGTTGCTGCAAGAATTTCAAAAGTAGAATATGACGAAACTGTTTTGAAAAAGCTGGGAATTGACATTGTTATTCACCCAGAAGCTGCAGCAGCAGGTTATATTGAAGAACTTATTACAAAACCAGGTGTGTTAGATCTTGCATTTATTTCAAGAGGACAGGCAGAAATAATGGAAATGCAAATAAAGGAAAAAAGCAAAATTGCCGGAAAAAAAATTGGAGAAATAGATCATCCTCCAGGCAGTGCAATAATTGCATTATACGAAGGAAAAAATCTAATAATTCCAGGAGCGGAAGATACAATAAAAATTGGTCAAAAGATTCTGATTCTTGCAAAAAGAGATGTTGCAGAAAAGGTCAGAAAAATGATTCAGTAAAATAAATGATTCAGTAAAAGAATTCAATAAAAAGATTCAATAAAATCAAGCAACTTCTTTGAATTAGGCAGCTTTTCTTTGTCCAGGATATTTTAGAACACCTGAAATTTTGCCTCTGGCATGTTGCATGGCTTTTGTTTGAGTCACTCCTTGTGTTCTGTTCCTAAGAACTTGTGCCTGTTGTTTTTTTGAAAGAGTTTTGCTTCTTCTTGTATTCAAAGCCCTGTCTCTAATTACGCTAAATCCTGTTCCAACACGTTTTCTTTCCATAACTCTCAAATGAGCTTTTGGAAAAAGAAGTCCTGCAATTAAATTCATTAATCCGCCAATTACAGGAACACGTGTCCAAAAAGCACTTCTTGGTTTTGCACCAGAAGGCAATGCACCAAGCTGTCTTCCAGCACTTCCAGGATTTGTCAAAACTTCAGGAACTGCTCTAGCCCTGTTTGGATTTGCAGCCTGTTTTGCATTTCTTGCCCCAGCATTTCTTGCTATGTTGGCATTTCTTGCCATGTTAGGTCTTTGTATTCCAGGTCTTTGCATTGGTCTTCTTCTTGGCATTGATTCACCTAATAGATTGCTTTTTTGGATTATTTAATTCTTTGTTTTGTTCCTAAAAAATAAGTTTATTTATTTAATTTGAAGTATTTTCGAAGGATTTCTTTTGAAATGAAATTATTAGCATCTTTTATCCAGGATTTTTTTGCACGTGGTTTTTGACTAAAAAACAGTTCAATAATAGTGCCTGACTTGAGTCTTTTACTAAATTTGGCATTTTTTCCGTTTACGTTTGATCTAAGAAGATGCAGTGCCCAGTTTTTTTCTGCTGCAAAAGCAAAATCAAGAACAGTACTTTTGTTTGGAAGTTCTACAAGAGTTCCGTTTGAAGTAAAAACATAAATTGGTCTTGTTAAAAAGTCACCTTTGAGAGCAGTAATAAAATTGGTTTCGTCACCACCATTGGCAAGCAAAGAACCAAGCTTTGAAAGATTTTGTTTAAGGTACGCTGACATTTTTTTTCCTGAAAGTTTTTTGTAAGCAATTACTCCGTTTCTGTTTATCGCATTCATTTTATGAGTTGCAATTCTTATTTTTACAGGTCTTTTTTTTGAACCAAAAACAGTTGTCTGTAATACACTGTAAAAATTTGGCTTTGGTGCTCCGATAAAATCTTTAACCTTGTTTGGCAAAGGAGGAAAAAGACTGTGAATAATTCCCAAAGCAGAATAGCAATCTGGCTTTTTTTTAAACAAAATTTTTAGAATTACAATATCGTTTATTTCCCCCAATGCTTTTCCTGTGTTTTTCATTTTTGTAAAAACACCATAAGCACTTTTTTGTCTTTTGTAAAAAGAAGCTTTCGGAAGCTTTTTTCTCAAAATTGCAATCATCAAATTTATTTCTTTTTCTTTTTTAGTCCTTAAAGGTTTTAGTCTTGAATTAAGCCTTTTAAAAATTTCAGGACGGGCATGATAAAAGGCAAGGTCTTCTAGTTCAACTGCAAATGCTTCCATTCCAATTTTTCTTGCAATAGGAACATAGATTGCCAGGGTTTCGTCTGCAATTCGTCCCCTTGACTTTTCAGATAAGTACTTTAAGGTCTTCAAATTGTGCATTTTATCTGCAAGTTTTATCAGAATAACTCTCGGATCCTTGGTTGTTGCAAAAAGAAGGTTGTGCAAATTTTTCAAAGATTCAGTATTTCTGCTTTCGTTTGTTAAAAGGTCAAGCTTTGTTACACCTTCGACCAGAGAACAGACCTCGTTTCCAAACTCTTTGCAAAGAGCAGATTTTTTTATAGGTGTATCTTCCAAAACATCATGCAAAAGTCCTGCAGCAACAACATTGCTTCCAAGACCCAGTTTTGCAAGAATTACAGCTGTTTCAAGAGGATGAGAAAAATAAGGCTTTTTGCTTGCTCTAAACTGTCCTTTGTGTGCTTCTTTGGCAAGATAAAATGCTTTTTCAAGTAGTTTTTTGTCAACAAAACCATTATTTTTTTTAACAAGGGATTGAAGTCTTGTAAGACAGGATTTTTGAAACTTTGAACACTCACAAAATGGCTCTTGCATTAATTAATAGCTTCATAACAGGTATTTAATTATAGGCGTTTATTTGACAAAAAAAGTCAAAAAAAGCAAATTTTAGCAACATTTTTAAAGGGTTGTATACATAATATTTATTGGTAATATGAATAGTGATTTACTTCATCTTGAAGAATACTAATTTCGAAGAATCACTTAGTTACCAAAATAATTTTCAAATTTTGTCTGATTGCATAAATGCAAAGGAATTTAATTGTTCCAATGTAATGAATAATTACGCTTTTAGCCCACCGAATAAGCGAAGCCGTGTCATCGAACGACCAAAGGGAGTGAAGATGGCACCCTTGCCCGCATCAGCCGGGCGTGACGGCTATGGCTGCGATAGTGTAGCGGTTAGCATTGAGGCTTGTGGAGCCTTAGGCCCGGGTTCGATTCCCGGTCGCGGCCCTTTGGAGGAATCCGAATGAGTGAAAAATTTCAAACTGTTCGTGGAATGCGTGACTTTTTACCAGAGCAGGCTGTAAAAAAGCAGTTTATTGAAGACGTGTGCAGACAGGTTTTTGAAAAGTATGGGTTTGCTCCATTACAAACCCCTGTTGTTGAAGAGTTTAAATTGCTTGCAAAAAAGGGCAGCGGTGGCGAAGCCATAAAAGACGAAATTTACTATTTTAAAGATAAGAGTGAGCGAGAACTTGGAATGCGTTTTGATTTAACTGTTCCACTTGCAAGAATTGTTGCAAACAATCCTCAGCTTCCAAAACCATTTAAGAGATATCAGATTGCAGATGTTTACAGATATGACAGACCAGGTGCTTCAAGATATAGAAAGTTTACTCAGGCAGATATTGACATTGTTGGCTCGTTCTCAATGCTTGCAGATTTTGAATGCATTGCTGCGTCAATTGAAATTTTACAAAAACTTGGACTCAAGTTTAAGGTAAGAATTTCTAACAGAAATCTTTTGGAAGAAATTGCAGTATGTTGCGGTATTGAAAAAGAAAGTGTAAAAGAGTGCTTTAGATGCATTGACAAGCTTGATAAGATTGGAAGAGAAGGAGTTGCAAGCGAATTGAAGGAAAAAGGAATTGCTTCAAAGATTCTTGACACTATTGAAAAAAATAACATTGCAGAAGTTGTAAAACAGGTTAAGAAAAAAGAAGGGCTTGAAGAATTGAAAGAGTTGATGGCTTTGTTTAAAAAAGCAGGAATTGACAAGTTTGTAAAAATTGACCTTTCACTTGCGCGTGGTCTTGAGTATTATACAGGAAATGTTTTTGAAATTGCAATTGAAAATGGTCCAAGTGTTGGCGGAGGAGGCAGATATGATAATCTTGTTGCTTCATATGGTGGACAGCAAACTCCTGCTGTTGGAATAAGTTTGGGGGTTGACAGAATTCTTGATGCATTACAGAATAAGCTAAAGCCGCAGGCTGGTGCAAAAGTTTTTGTTGTTCCAATTGGAAAAGAAATGCAGGTGCAGGCACTTGAACTTGTGCAAAAGATTAGGGCTGTTGGAATTAATGCTGCAATGGATTTGAATTCAAGAGGAATTAGTAAGAATTTAGATTATGCAAACAAATTGGGAATTCCTTTTGTTGCAATACTTGGAGAAAAGGAAGCTAAGGAAAAAAAATTTAGTTTGAAGAACATGAAGACAGGAAAAGAGAAAAAAGTAAAAATTGCTGATTTAAAAAAGTTAAAAGACAAATTAAAATAGGTTTCTTAGGCTAATTTTATTTAGTGCTCCAGTAGCTCAGTTTGGTTTAGAGCGCGTCATTGGTAATGACGAGGCCCCGAGTCCGAATCTCGGCTGGAGCTATCTTTTTTTTAAGACAAAACAGGTGTTTAAAACCTAAAAGGAAAGGTTTTTATTCCATAATTGCCTTATTGGTGGGACAATGAACAGGTCAGTTTTGTCTTTGATAGTCATTTCTTTAATTGCCTTAGTGATAACTAGTGGCTGTGTTTTTCCAGATGTTGATGCAATAAACAAGGTAAAGACAAGCCCTGCTGCTGTTGAATTTCTTGTAGATTATCCTTTGGCACAGCTTACGGTAACTTCGTGGAATCAAGAAGACAGCGAACGAAATATGGTAGAACTTGTTGAAAAGTGCGGGACACAAATTCAACCAACAGAATACTATTATGTTGCATTTACAGATGGAGATGCAAGACTTGAAGGATGGGTTTACAAAAACACTCTAAATATTGCATGTGTTTATAGAAATGATGACCAGTGCAGTACAAATGTAGATTGTGAGGATAATTTTCCATGCACAGTAAATACGTGTGTAGGAATTCCAAAAAGATGCAACACTGTTCAAATAAAAGAATGTATTGGAGGAGACGGATGTTGTCCGCCTGGATGTACTTTTGCTGTTGACTTTGATTGTGGTTTTGATGAATGTCTTAGAAATTTGGATTGTGATGATGGTAATCCTGCAACTATAGATGCCTGCATTGGATTGCCAAGAAGATGCAAGCACGAATATACAATAGAATGCATTAACAATGATGGATATTGTCCACCAGGATGCAAGTTTAGCAATGATAACGATTGCAATATAAGCGAATGCAAAACTGATTCTGATTGCACTGACAGAAAGACTTCAACACTTGATTTTTGCGTTGGAGACCCAGGAGTATGTGTACACCAGAAAATAACAGAATGTGTAAATAATGATGGTTATTGCCCACCAAGATGCACTTACAGAGAAGACAGTGACTGTGTTGCACAACCTGGAAATTATGAACGGATTATTGTGAATTGTGATGGTATTACAACAAATATTGATTCTACACTTGAAATGAGTAGTAATGAAACACTTGAAACATTTATTAACGGAGTTGCTAATCATGCAAATAATGAAGCATTAAAATCTTATGAATTCCTAAAATATAGATTAGCAGGAATTGAAGCAGTTAATTATGGAACATCAGTAAATGAAAGAATAACAATTAATGGAAGAGCT
>DAOWAC010000040.1 GCA_030634785.1 Chloroflexota bacterium
AACCTGTTGAAATTCGTCTTGTCTTTATCTCATTTAGGTTTGGAAGCATAGGATTATAGGTGTACCAAAAAGCATTTTAATGTTATTCTAATCGGAATAATTGATGCATTTTGCAATTACTTAAAAGCATTATCCGGTTTCTTTTCTTAAAATAATGAATTAATTTTTTTGGAGTTGATGAGGAAATGAGAACAGGAGACGGAAAATTTTTGTTCACAAGCGAAGCCATGACAGAGGGACATCCTGACAAGGTCTGCGATCAGATAAGTGACGCAATTCTTGACGATATAATTAAGGATGACCCAAAGGCAAGGGTTGCATGTGAAACAATGGCCGGAATGGGTTTCATTCTTGTTGCAGGTGAAATAACCACCAAAAGCTATGTGGATGTGCAAAAGATTGCAAGAGAAGTTTTGAAAGACATTGGTTATAGCAAACCAGAATATGGTTTTGATTACCAAAGTGTTGGAATTTTAACCTCTATTCACGAACAAAGCCCTGATATTGCAATGGGTGTTAATGAAAAAGACGGAGAAAGCGGTGCAGGAGACCAGGGAATGATGTCTGGTTATGCAACAAACGAAACTCCTGAATTAATGCCTGCGCCAATAATGTACGCGCACAAGCTTGCAATGAAGCTTACAGAGGTCAGAAAGGACGGCACATTGCCTTACCTCAGGCCTGATGGCAAAACACAGGTAACAATTGAATACGATGGCGGAAAGCCAAAAAAGATTACTGCCGTAGTCGTTGCAGCACAGCACGATCCTGATGTAGAACTTGAAAAGCTAAGGGAAGACATTAAGGAAAAGGTCATAAAGCCAGTTTGCGGAGACCTTCTTGCAGATGATACAAAATACCTTATTAACAATACTGGTAGGTTTGTCATCGGCGGACCTGTAGCAGACACAGGCTGTACTGGAAGAAAAATAATTGTTGACACCTATGGAGGAGTCGGAAACCACGGTGGAGGAGCTTTTTCTGGAAAGGACCCTACAAAGGTTGACAGGTCAGCTGCTTATATGGCAAGGCATATTGCCAAAAACATTGTAAAAGCCGGTTTGGCTGACAGAGCAGAGATTCAGATTTCTTACGCAATTGGAAGCAGAGAGCCAGTAAGCCTTTTCATAGACCTTCACGGAACCCATAAGGTTGACCCAAAGAAGATTCAGGAAGCTGTAAAGAAATTGTTTAATTTAAAGCCAAGCGAAATAATAAAATACCTTGACTTACAAAAACCAATTTTCAGAAGAGCCTGTGTTTACGGACACTTTGGTCACGAAGACGAAATCTTCACTTGGGAAAAGACAGACAGGGCAGACGAATTGAAAAAGGAATGCGGGCTTTAAAGTCTGTTTTTTCCTTTCTTTTTTTATATTATTTCTCTTTTATTAATTAAAATATGTTATATAAGTAATGCAAGGAATTATGGCTTTTTTTAAATTTGTAAATGTTTTTCATATAACAATTTAAGTCTTTTGCACATTAATTCTGAAATGAAAAAACTTTCTGTTCCATTGTTAAAACAAACCAAATCGTCTTGTGGTGTAACTTCTTTAAGAATGGTTTTTCAATACTTTGGCAAAGATGTTTCTTCAAAGAAAATAATTCAAAAAATTGGAGGGCTTAAAAAATACGGTGTTAAAACCATTAAGTTGGCTGATTTTGCTGAAGATTTTGGCTTCAAAATTGAAGCTTATTCATATAATAAAAAGAAAGCCAAAGGAAAAGCCATAATAAAAAAACCTTCAAAAACAGATATAATAAAATTTTTAAGAAAGAAACTGCCTGTAATCATTGCTGTGAACGCCTTTATCCTTCACAACAAAGGGCCGCTTACTATGGGACATTTCATTGTTATTACAAAATATGAAAAAGGCAAGTTTTGGTATAATAATCCGCATGATGGAAAATCGCACACAATCAAAGAAGAGACCTTGCTTTTTGCTTGGCACAACAACATTCTGGATTCAAGTGCTTACCTGCTTGTCTTAAAACCATAAAAAACATTTTAAAAATGCATTTTTATTTTATATATTATATTAAGTGAAAACACAATGCTTGAAGATTTTATTAAAGCAAATGAATTGCAGGCAAAAATTTTACCACTTCCGGTAAAAGCTCCTACAATCAAATGTACTCTTTTCAGATGCAACGATGCCGATGTTTTGGCAATTTCCTTTGCTTCAAAAGAACTTGACCCAAAAAAGCTTGCAAAAGCTGTTGGAGCAAAAGAAGCAATTCCGATAGCACTGGAAGAAGCAGAAAACATAACAGGTTATGATTTTGAATTTATGCCACCTGTTTCAATTTATGGAGTAAAAACAGTTGTTGACTCAAAGCTTTTTGTTGCCGAAAAAGTAAAATGTCTTCTTAGTGCTGAGCAAGTTCTTGAAATAACTCCTAAAGAAATTGTTGAAGCAAACGATAATGTAATAAAAGCAGAGATAACACTTTAACTTTAAAAACAAATCCTACCTTTCTAATTACATGCTTCTTGACTTACACGTGCACAGCAAATACAGCGAAGATAGTGTTTCAAAGCCAATTGATTTGGTTCAAAAGGCTGCTAAAAAAGGCTTTGGATTTGCAACAACAGACCACAATAATTGTGATTCCTGGAACGAATTCAAAAAACTTGGCAAAAAATTCAATGTTCCAATTGTTTTCGGGACCGAAATAAAAGCTCACAAGGGAGACAAGCTTTTGGGAGATTTGCTTTGTCTTTTTTTAAAAAAACCTGTTGTAACAAAAGATTTTTTTGAAGCAGTTGAATTAACGCATGCACAGGGCGGAATTGTTGCTCCTGCGCACTCATTTGATCTCATGCGAAAGCCTTTTTTAAGAGGCTGGGGAGACGAACTTCTAAGAGTTAAAAAACATCTTGATGCTCTGGAGGTTTTTAACAGCAGAACAATTGTTAAAAAATTCAATGCCAGGGCAAAAAAGTTTGCAAAAGAAAACAAGCTTCCAATGATTTGTGGTTCTGATGCTCATACTCCAAAAGAACTTGGAAATTCTCTTACAGAAGTAAAAGCAAAAACTATTGAAGAAGCAAAGGCTGAAATTTTGGCAGGAAGAACAAGACTGCATTGTCACAGTTCTTCAGTTATTGTTCACTCTTATTCAACAATGGCAAAACTTGGATTGAAAAAATAAAATGTCAAAAATAAACGAGGTGTAAAAAATGATTAGTTTTCAGGACTGGCAAAAGTCAGATTTAAAGGTTGCAAAAATCATTACGGCAGAAGACATTCCTGGCAAAGACAAGCTTTACAAATTACAAATTGATTTGGGTTCGGAGAAAAGGCAAATTATTGCCGGCATAAAACCCTTTTTTGAAAAAGAAGAGCTTGCAGGTAAAAACATTATTGTTGTTGCAAATCTTGAACCTGTAATAATCGCAGGACTTGAAAGTCAGGCAATGCTTTTAGCAGCAAAAGATTCTGAAGGCAACTACAAGCTTGTTTCAATTGGCGATTCTGTTGAAGCCGGAACAAGTGTTGAATAAACAGTTTCAACCTCCTAATAACAGGCTTGTAATATATGGTAATGCAATCACTGTTCCGATTAGGCTGCCGATGTTTGCAAAGGCTGTTACCATTAGAATTTTTGTAACTCGGTTGTGAGTCATTTCCATTACTCCGCTCAGTTTTGGTAATTGTTCGAAGTCGTTAACTTTTGGTGGTCGCATTTTTAATTCAACAAGTCCTGCAACCCATCCTGCGGCAAAAGCAGGGTGTAGTGAAGTAAACGGTGCTGCAATAAATGCTGCAAGAATTGACAAAGGATGTGCTCTTGCAAGAGCTGCTCCCAAAGCTGAAAGGATTCCGTTAATCAGGAACCACATCAAAAGCATGTCAAGTGCTATGTCAACTCCTTTTATATAAATTCCAAATACAAGGACTGTAATAAATACTACTGGTACAAGATATTTCAAAACACTAATCCAGCTTCTTTTTTTCTTAACAGTAAGTAACGGTCTTATGTCTCTTGGCTTATCAAGGTATTTTTTAATTCCTTCCAAGTGTCCTGCTCCGACAACTGCAACGATTTTTTTTGCTTTTATTCCAAGAATCTTGTTTGCAATTACTATATCTCTTTCGTCAACCAAAACTTCTTTTACTGACGGCAACTCTTTGCCAAGTTGTTGCATTAATGCATTTAGCATATCTTTTTCTTTGAGTTTTTCAACAGTTTTTGCATCGAGCGTTTTTCCAAATCCAAAAAATCCTCCAAGAATGCTGTAACCCATTTTTGCTTTTTCAACAAGTCCCATTTTGTTCAGGGCTCTTTTAAGAGTAACTCTTACATCTCTGTCAAGAAGTGCTATTGGAAGTTTTTTTCTTGCAGCAACTTTTACCGCTTCCAACATTTCGCTTCCTGGCTTTACTCCCAAATCATCTCCAATTTGTCTTTGCAGGTTTGACAAAAGAACGTTTAAAAGAAACAGATATGTTTTTCCTTCTTTGATTATTTGCCCCAAATCCATCTGTTGCCATTTTTTGCCCTGTTTTAATTGCTGTAGTCTTTGTATGTCAAGTTCTATTCCTACAACATCTGGTTTTTCTTTTTCAATGGTTTGGCTAACAAGATTTACACTTTCTTTGCTTACATGAGCTGTTCCAACAAGTATAATTTCTTTCTCTCCAATCCTTATTTTTTCAACAAGCAAGCAAAATCACTAGATTATTAAAAAAGGAAAAGGTTTAATTAGAATTTGGTTTGCATAGTATTGTAGTTAAGGCTTTATTATGACACTTGAACTGAGTAAAAAACTGTTAAATGTCCTGGTTTGTCCAAAATGCAAGGGAAACCTAAAATATGAAGAGACAAAATCTCGCTTAATTTGCCCAAAATGCAAGCTTGCCTATCGCATTGAAGAAGGTATTCCAATAATGCTTGTAGAAGAAGCTGAAAAGCTTTAACCGTTGGCTTTTTTAATTTCAAAAACAATATTTTTTTATGCGAAAAAGAAAGATTCCCCTTGCTATAGTAAAACGTGTAAGGTGCATTATTAAAAAAGAAAATACAAAAAACAGTGTTTTTCCAACCACTGACTCAAAAAGAGTCTATGCTGTCCTTGGAAAAATGGAAAATGTTGACCACCGAAAAAACAGTGCCATATCTTCTGCTGCCGACACCGCCAACTGGGGTGGAAGGGTAAGACAAATGAATGTTTCAAGAAATTTTTCCGGTTTTAAGGTTGTATTAAAAAGAACACACGCGTCAAATGCAAAAGCCATTATTTCCACAGTTAAAAATCTGATTAAATTGCACAACAAGGGCTTTAAGCCAAAACACTATTCTTTGTCTTGTCTTGAAGCTTATTCTGTTGGTAAAAATGTGATTCTAATGGAAACTTGTACTGCTCCTTCTATTAAAGAAATCCTTGAATGGAATTCTCGTTCAAAAAGGGGGCAAAAATTTCTTAAAGAGAATCTAGACGGAAGCACAGAAAGCCTGCGTACTGCATGGAATGAACTGGAGGCCAATCTTACCCAAACTGTGAATTCCAGAAACCCGTGGCAATATATTGTTGCTAATAATAATGTTCTTGTGCTTGGCAGGGACGGAAAAAAGTTCAAATTTGCGCTCTTATTGGACCGTTATTAAAGCTTGCCCAAAATGCAAAGGCAACTCTTGTTACAAGAAAGCAAAGTCAACGCTTGTGTGCAAAAAATGCCGGCTCGCCTACCGCATTGAACAAGGAATTCCAATAATGCTTGTGGAAGAAGCAGAAAGGGCAGGATAAGACAGCTTAAGCCTTGTCAAATGCCGGTGAGATATTTTTCAGCGCTTTTTTTATTTCTGGCAAAGCAGCTTTGAACGCGGCGTTATAAAGTTCTCTGTATTCTTTGTTGTCCTTGCCATGTCCAATGACATCTATTGCGCTTGCAAGGTTACCAACAATGCTATCCATTTTTGATGGGCCGAACGTACGCTCATAAGTTACAATGCTGCCTAAGTCAATTGGAATTATGCCTTTTGGTCCCCTTAAAAATCCCTCGACCAAGTCGTCCATTGGGCTATAGCCGGCATTTGCGACTTTTGTCATTTCAATAACTGCTTCAAGTCTTGCTTTTTTTGTTTCAAAATGCGCGTGGGCTTTATTGCTAATTTTGGAGCCCTTTTTTGTTGAGCCAAACAGATGGGAAACCTGCACAAGTTCTCCTGTCGGACAGCGTGCCGTGCTCATTTTTACAAATCCTATTTTTGGCAACCTAACGCCTGCATTTTCAAGTCTTTTAATGCAGGTTTTATAAGAATTGATTTTTTCTTGCGAGAGCTTGGCATGGAAAACCTTTATTGCAACCCTTTTCCATTTTTTCCCTTTGAAGCGGAGTTTTCCAATATATACATCCCCCTCTCTAAAGCCACCAATTCTTACAGGATTTCCACGCTTGTCTGAACTGAATTTAATTCTGTTTACCTGTACTGTTCTGGGTTTCTTTTTTATTCCCATAAAAAATCTTATACTTCAAAACAATAAAAAACAGTATGCTGGCTTCAGCCAACTGCGTCTATTTTTCTCCTGCTTTTTTCACAAATTCCAAAAATAGTGGGTCAGGATTTGTTGGTCTGCTTGTGAGTTCTGGGTGATATTGTGAAGCCATCAAAAACTTGTGTTTTGGTAGTTCAAGAATCTGCATTATTTCAACATTTGGTGCTTTTCCTGAAAACACAACTCCTTTTTCTTCAAACTTTTTAATATAATCAGGATTGCATTCAAATCTGTGTCTGAACCTGCGCCTTATTTTTTTTGCATTTCCATGCAGCTTTGAAGCAATTGTTCCGCTAATAACTTCAACATCTCTTCCTCCCAAACGCATGCTTCCTCCCAATCCTTCTATTTTTCTTTGTTCTGGGAGAAGGCAAATAACTGGTTCTTTTGTTTTTGAATCAAATTCTGTACTGTTTGCATTTTTTAATCCAAGAACATTTCTTGCAAATTCAATTAATGCAATTTGGAATCCGAGACAAAGTCCAAGGTAAGGAATGTTGTTTTCCCTGCAGTATTTTGCCATTTCAATTTTTCCTTCGACTCCTCTTGTTCCAAACCCGCCTGGAACAATTACTCCGTCAACACCTTTCATTTGCTTTTTTAAAAAATCCTTTTTGTCTTCAAGGCCTGTTGTGTCAATCCATTTGGCTTTTACTGGTCTGTTAAGCTTAAAGCTACAGTGTTCAAGTGCTTTCAAAATACTGATATAAGCATCTGAAGAGCCTGTATATTTTCCTGCAATTGCAATTTGAACAGGGTTTGCGTTTCCTTGTACGCTTGTTTTCTTACTCCATTCTTTCAACGCAGTATTTCCGTTTGCCTTGAACTTTTTTGCAATGTCCAAAGTTTTCAAAACTGCTTCATCAAAACCTTTTTCTCTTAGTTTAAGCGGCAAACCATAAATGTTGCTTACGTCATGCACTCCAAAAACGTTTTCTTTCGGAATATTTAAATAAAGGCTCATTTTTTCCCTAATAGTTTCCTGTAATTTTGTCTGACTTCTGCATACAATAATGGATGGCTGAATTCCCATTGCAAGAAGTCTTTTGATTCCAAGCTGTGCTGCCTTGCTTTTTTGTTCTCCTAAAGAATTTGGTTCAAGAATATAAGTAATGTTAAGAAAGCAAACATTGTCAGCGCCTTCTTCGTATTTTAATTCCCTCAAGGCTTCTAATGCAAACATATTTTCATAATCGCCAACAGTTCCGCCAATTTCAATAACTATAACGTCAGCTTTTGTTTTAACTGCAAGATTTCTTAGCACAAGCTTTATTTCTCCTGTAACATGTGGAATAAATTGTACATCTCTTCCCAAATATTTTCCTTGTCTTTCCTTTTCAATAATCTTTTGGTAAATTTTTCCTGATGTAACAAAATTGCTGCCTTGCAAATTTTTGTCCAAAGCCCTTTCATATGTTCCCAAATCCAAATCGGTTTCAGAACCGTCATCCAAAACAAAGACTTCTCCGTGCCTAAACGGGTTTAGTGTACCTGAATCAACATTCAAATAGGCTTCTAGCTTTATTGGCTCTACTTTCATTCCTCTGTCGTGTAATAGCCTGCATAAACTGCTTGAAATAGTGCCTTTTCCAACTCCGCTTATTACAGAACCTGTTATTACAACGTATTTG
>DAOWAC010000039.1 GCA_030634785.1 Chloroflexota bacterium
ATTGCTCTAAAGTGCGGGTGTAAATGCAATGGCTTTGGATAGTAAACACCAGCACTTATTTCGTTTTCTTTAAGGAATGCAACAAGCCTGTTTCTTTTCACTTTTTTGTTGTCTGTTTTTATTGTATACTGGTGGAATACATGCTTTGAATTTTCAATAGTGCTTGGCAAAGTAATTCCTTCAATTCCTTTAAGTTCTTTGGAAAGGAATTTTGCGTTTTCAATTCTTTTCTTGGTAAACGAATCAAGTTTTTCAAGTTGTGCAAGAGCTATTGCAGCCTCAAGCTCGTTCATTCTGTAATTGTATCCAATGTCGCTGTATTCATATTGTGCGTTTTGTCCATGTTGTCTAAATCTTTTGCATGATTCTGCATATTTTGCATTATCTGTTGTAATCATGCCTCCTTCTCCAGAAGTCATATTTTTTGTTGCATAAAATGAAAAGCTTCCAATGTCTCCAAGCTTTCCTGCTTTTACTCCATTCAGTTCTGCTCCGTGTGCCTGGCATGCGTCTTCAATAATTTTTATGTCTTTTTCTTCAGCAATTTCACGCAAGGCTTTATAATCTGCCGGAAGACCGTAGAGGTCTACTGCAAGGATTGCTTTTGTTTTGTTTGAAATTTTTTCCTTAATTTTTTCAGGGCTTATGTTAAATGTTGTTTCGTCAATGTCTGCAAAGACTGGTTTTGCATTTTGCATTACAATGCAGTTTGCTGTTGCTGCAAAAGTAAAAGGAGTTGTTATGACTTCGTCGCCTGTTCTGATTCCTGCAGCGTAAAGTGATGAGTGCAATGCGGCTGTTCCGGAATTTACTGCAATTGCATATTTTGTTCCGCAGAATTTTGCAAACTTTTCTTCAAAGCTTTTTACTTTTTCGCCTTGAGCAAGCATTCCTGAAGTAAGCACTTCTTCAACAAGCTTTTTTTCTTTTTCTCCAATCCATGGTTCTGAAATTTTTATCAATTAAAACAACTCCTGTTTGTGATAATGTTTAATCCTATTTGTTTTTTACTAAGTTTAAGGTGGCACTGCTAAGCTGCCATACTTTTGAAAGTCCTCCTTTCATATACAAATCTCTTACGGTGTTCATAAAAATTGTTGGATGCAGTCTTGGAATAATCTGCAGTCTTTTTCTTGCCTTTGAAAGTTCTTCCACTGTCATTGATGGTATTGACATTAATGGTTTTGAAAAATCAGGTCTTGCCCAGAAGTTTTCTGCTTTTTCTTCAACTAAAAGCCAGTTGTTTTTTTTTGCCTGTTCAAAAAGAGGCGTTTCTGGAAATGGGATTGGTGGAAAAATACTGTAGCTCCAGGGTTTTGTTTTTATTATAAATTTTTCAACTTCTTTTATTGTTTCTTTGGTTTCTCCAGGCAGTCCAAGAATGAATGGTGTTGCTTCTCTTACTTTTGTTTTTTTTGCAATTTTTATTGCCTTTTCAACACTTTCTCTGCTTTGGTTTTTGTTTATATTTTCAAGAATTTTTTGATTAACATGTTCTACTCCAAAGATTACTCTTTTCAATCCGCTTTTGTGCATGTCTCTGAAAAATTGCTCGTCTGCTGATTCAACTCTGCTGTCGCAGTTCCAGTTGAATTTAAGGTTTTTTCTTTTGATTTCGTTCAAAAATTCGTATACGTGTTCTTGGTTGATTGTAAAATGCTGGTCAATGAATGCAATATTTTTGTACCCATACTTTTTTACAAGTGTTTCGACTTCATTTCCTGTTTGTTCTGGTGTTTTGCTTCTCCATTTGCTGTTTCCCCAAAAGCAAAAAGCACATTGGAATGGACAGCCTCTGCTTGAAATAATATATGCTGTTGATTTGTTGTATTTGTTCATGGGTGCCAAATGAAATGCTGGGCTTGGAAGTTTGTTGTATTCAAACGGCTTTTCGAGAATATTTTCAACAGGTTTTTCATTTTTTTTGAATACAATTCCTTTAATGTTTGCAATTCCTTTTCTTGTTTCAATTTTTTTTGCAATTTCTTTTAGAACAAATGGTCTTTCGTCTTTTATGGCTAGGTCAATGAATGGAAATCTTTGAATTGTTTGTTTTAGTAAAATTGGTGGATTTAAGATTAGGGCTGTTGTTGCTCCTTGTTTTTTTGCAATTTCAAGTATTTTTAGGTCTTTTAGAATGCTGTAAGGTGTTGTCCATAGGACAATAAGTCTTGGTTTGAATGCTTGAATTCTTGCATTTATTTCTGAAAAGTCAAGGTTTTCGGCCTTTGCGTCAAGAATTTTTGTTTCAAAGTCTGTTTCAAGGTTTCCTGCGCAATGAATCAACTCATATGGCATGAATTTGCCTGGATTGTATCCTTCACAGCATGGATCTGAAACAATTGGTGAATTTGGAAAGACTAAGAGAACTTTCATAAAAAAATAAGCCTCCGATGTTTTAAATAATGGTTTTTTTTGACCTTTGTACCACGAATTTTCATTTGCCTGGAAGACTTGAATAAAGTGAAATATTCTGTTTTAGGATTTTTTCTCTTGAAAATCCAAGTTCTTCAGCAAGATTTTTGCCATTTCTTCCTATTTCTTTGGCTTTTGTTTCATTTGAAAGCAATTCAATTACTGCTTTTGCAAATCCTTTTGAGTCCTTTTTTTCAACAAGCAGGCAGTTTTTCCTGTCTGTAAAAAATTGGGTTGTTTTTCCTGCTTTTGTTATTACACAAGGAGTGTTTGTTAAAAGCGCTTCAATTATTGAAACAGAAAAAATATTTTCAATATGACTTAATGCACTGAATACTTTGCTTGAAGCCAGATAACCAAATACATTTCCAACTCTTCCTGTAAAGACAACATCTTGTTCAATTCCAAGTTTTTTTACTCTTGTTTTGCATTTTTCTTCCAATGGTCCGTTTCCAATCATGTAAAAAATAACATCTTTTCTTTTTTTCAAAATTTCTGCAGCTCCGTCTATAAAAACAAAAGGCTGTTTCATGTCATAAAGTCTGCCAATAAACAAAACCATTTTTTTCTTAATCTGCATTTTTTTTGCGTTTTTTAATGCTTCAAAGTCAACCATGTTTCTTATCAAAAAAAGCTTTTTTGGAACATACTGTTTTGCAATTTCAAACATTTCTTCATGCCCTGTTGTTACTGCATCAAATCTTTTTAGAAAAAATCCAACAATGCTGCGATTAACTGTTCTTGTGCCTGTGCCGTGAAGTGTTACAATCAATGGCTTTCCAAAAAAATATTTTGAAGCCAAAGAAGCAATTCCTGCAGGAAGCCAGTGTGCATGAATCACGTCACATTTTCTGGATTCAATTAAAACCTTTATTTTAATTGATGCAAGAAAAAAAGGAATTAGTAAATAATTTAGTGGATTTGCTTTGAGGTTTTCTGCAATTCCGTTTCCTAGTGCAAGTGTTTCAAATCTTGCAGGCCAAAAATATCTAAATCGCTTTATTTCAACGCCTTTTACTTTTTCTTTTAATAAAAGTCCTTTTGCATGGGGTGCAATAATTGTTGGCTTATGCCCTTGCTTTGCAAGTTCTTTTGCCAAATCAAAAACGACATTGCCCTCAAAAGAGAGGTTTGTAATTGGAATGCAGATTTTCATTTTGTTACCGGTATCAGTTTAATTCTTTAAGTTTCAGTCTTTAACTTTAAGTCTTTAATTTTCAGTCTTTCATATACTGTAAAAGACTCCACCCGCTTCTAAAACTTGTTTTTAGAAGATTCCAGTTTGTAAGCCTTTGCTTTAATGCCTTAAGCATATATCTTGGTCTTAAATAATATTTTTTGTAAGCTTCCTTTAGCCAATACTGCATATCTTTTGCGCTAAGATTTGGATATTCAAAAATTGGTCTGATTTTTCCCTCACAATCAAGGTAATCTGACCATTTTTCAAATTTCAGATAGCCCTTGCTTTTAAGAAAATCATAAAATTCAGTTCCAGGATAAGGCTGGGCAACACTGAACTGTACAAAGTCAATATTAAGTTCTTTTGCATATTCAATGGTTTTTTTAATACTTTCAACTGTTTCGCCAGGCATTCCAAATACAAATGTTCCATGAACCTGAATACCTGCGTCCTCAAAACATTTTGCTGCCTTTTTTCCCTGTGCTGCTGTTGCTCTTGGTCCTTTCTTCATTGTTTTAAGTTGTTCATCACAACCTGATTCAAAACCAATTTTTACAAGAAAGCAGCCTGCTTTTTTCATTGCTTTTGCAATTTCTTCATCAACAGAATCAACTCTGCTGTATGCAGCCCAAGGCATGTTAATTTTTTCCTTAACCATTAGATTGCATAATTCAAGTATATATTTTTTGTTAACATTCAAAGTATCATCATTAAACAGCACGCTTTTGAATTTGAAATTTTGCTTAAGATATTTTAATTCACTAACAACATTTTCAGGTGAACGCATTCTGTAAACCCTGCCAGCCATAAGTTGTGGTCCTGCACAGTAAATACACTGGTGCGGACAGCCTCTTCCGGCAAGCACAAAAGTAAAAGGGTTTTTGTATAAAGCAGAATAATATTTTTCATTTGGAAGAAATTCTCTTGCAGGGTATGGTAAAGTATCAAGGTCTTTGATTAACGGACGAGCGTTGTTATGTATAAACTTATTGTCTTTTTTGAATGAAATTCCTTCAATTTTTTCCAAAGGAATTCCTTTTGCAATTTCAGCAATGGTATATTCATATTCTCCTCTTGCCACAATGTCAAAGCCTTGTTTTAACGTATCTTCAGGAACAGCTGTTGCATGAACTCCTACCGCAATTGTTTTTGTACCTGTGTCTGCAGCAATTTTTTTTGCAAGACCTGCATCGCTTTCAACAGAGGCTGTTGAAGTAAGCATTACAACATATTCTGGTTCAAAGTCTGAAATTCTTTTTATTGTTTCTTCCATTGAAATTTCAAGAGCAGGTGCGTCAATCAAATCAACTTTGTGTTTGTTTCTTTGACAGACTGCTGTTGCATATCCTAAAATTATCGGTGGATGTAATGCCTTTTGTGGCGAAACAGCCTGGAATCTGACTTCCCTGTTATATGTTCCTCTAAATGGAGGATTCAAAAATACAATATTCATAAGGTCACCAAAACTAATTCTAAGTGATTATTGTAAGTAATAATCAAAGAGGTTTTCTTTTTTAACTTAACCAATTTGGTACAATCTTGGAAACCAAACCAAATTAAAACACTTGCTGGCTTAAACTTTTTTTATGGCAGAGCATTCAATTACTTTGATTAATCCTGCATTTGGAGTATATGTTTCGCATCCTAGTCCGCCTTTGGGTATTGCTTATTTGAAAGCAGTTCTTGAAAAGAACGGAATTAGAACAGTGCTTGTTGATGAAACAACAGGAATGTCAATACCGCCTGAATCTGTTGACACAGAGTGGGTTGGTTTAACAATTTTTACGCCTACTGCAAAGCAGGCTTACAAAATGGCTGATGCTTACAGGGCAAGTGGAAAAAAGGTTGTTATTGGAGGGCCTCATGCTTCAATAATGCCAAAGGAAGCGGCAGAACACGCTGACAAAGTTGTTGTTGGGGAGGGTGAAATAGCTATTCTTGAAATTTTTTCTTCAAAGAAAAAAATAATTCAATGGGAATTGGTAAAAGACATTGATTCACTTCCTTTTCCTGACTGGCATGGTCTTCCTTTGGAAAAATATACTGCTCCAACAAGAAGGCATCCTTACCTTAAGGTTATGACTTCAAGGGGTTGTCCTTGGAGTTGTGTTTACTGCTTTAAGGGAATTTTTGGAAGAACTTATAGAATGAGGTCTGCTAAAAATGTTGTTGACGAAATTGAACACTTACAAAACGAATATGAAGCTAAAGAAATTGCTTTTATTGATGACAATTTTTCACAGAATAGAACAAGAACTGTTGATATTTGCAGGGAAATAATTCAAAGAAAAATAAAAATTGACTGGACTTGTCCTAATGGTGTAAGAGTTGACACAATGGATTTGCCTTTGTTAAAGCTTATGAAAAAAGCAGGCTGTTACCAGCTTTCTTTTGGTGTTGAATCGGGAAATCAGGAAGTTCTTGACAAGGTTGGAAAAGGAATTAAGTTAGAGCAGGTTGAGAATGCTGTAAGGTGGGCAAAGAAAGCAGGGATTCAAACAATTGGATTTTTTATGATTGGATTGCCTTTTGACAATGAGAAAACAATGCAGGAAACAATTGATTTTGCAAAAAAGCTTCCATTAGATCTTGTTCAGTTTACTGTTACAGTTCCTTATCCTGGAACAGAACTTTATGGAATGGTTGAAAAGGAAGGAAAGTTTTTGGTAGAGGACTGGGCTGCTTTTGGAAGTTATTCTGGAAAAGCCTATTATGAATTTGGCGACCTTGACAGAGACCTTGTTGAAAAAATGTACAAAAAAGCCTACAAAGAAGTTTACTTCAGACCAGGTTATGCTTTAAAGAGGGTTGCAAAAAATCCAAAGCTCTTGCTTTCGGGACTAAAATACTTTTCACAGATGTTTAAGAAAAAGAAATCTTAATCTTTTGATTTATTGAATTTTTTCAATTTCTTTTTTCTTAATCCTGTAGAGGATTTCTTCTTGAACTCTTTTCTGTCTGTCAACAAGGTCTGCAATCAGGGCAAGGATAATTAAGAGAAATCCTAGAACGATTAGAATAACGTCTGCGTAAACCATCCACATAAATGGATCGATTTTGCGAATGAGCATTAGTCTTGTCCAGAGAATAAATGCATTTATTGCTCCTACTAGGAAAAAGATTGTTCCAATGCTTCCAAAAAACTGCAGTGGTTTGTAGTCTCTTAAACTTCTTACAACAATAATCAATGCTCTTATTCCGTAAGTATACCAGTGTGATACAATTCTGCTTTGTCCGCTTCGTTCTCCCTGTACTTTGCAGGCAACTTCTTCAATTCTCATTCCTTTCTGTGAAAGGTCCATTATAATTTCCTGAGTGTAAGTGAATTTTGCAAACAAATTTGTTCTCAAAGCTGCTTCTTTGCTGTATGCTCTAAAGCCACATTGTGTATCAGTAAAGTGGTTTCCTGTAAACATGTTTATAATTTTGGTAAACATTTTGTTTCCGAATTTTTTAATTTCTGGCATTTTGGGCTCAAGGCCTTTGTCCTTAAAACGACTGCATGTAACAACATCTGCTTTGCCTTGCAAAATTGGTGCAATGATTTTTGGAATGTCGTTTGGATTGAATTGTCCGTCTGCATCAATGTTTACAATAATTCCTGCACTCATTTTTAGGGCTGTGTCAAGTCCTGTTTGAAATGCTATTCCAAGTCCTTTGTTTCCTTTGTGTGAAACAATTTTGTCTGCTTTTGCAAGCTTTGCCTTTTGAACTGTTCTGTCAGTGCTTCCGTCGTCTACTACAAGAACAAGTACTTTTGAAATTCCTTCAATTTTTCTAGGAATTGTCTTTATTACTGAGGCAATTGTTTTTTCCTCATTGAGGGCTGGAATCATCACTACAAGTTTTTGCATTTTCTTCATTATAACCAATTTTGCCTTTAACTCTTTTAAAACCGTTATTTTTTGATTAACGTACCATAGTTTTGTGCTTTTCTTTAAATACTCTTTTGGATTAACTCTATTAAATGCAGTTCAACTTTTTAAAGACTTTTTTAGGGCAAAGCCTTGAAGTGAAAATCTTTTCAGTACTAGTAATTTTGACAATTATTGCCAGAATTTTTGTACTTTTTACATTGCCTGATACTGCCTTAACTGACACAATGTATCATCTGACTATTACAAAATATATTGTACAGCAGTATACAATTCCTTTTAATGGAATTCCTGATTTGGGGGTTGTTTCAATGCCTGTTCCTTTATTTCATATTTTAACTGCTGGATTTTTTATTCTGTTCCAGCTTCCGGTAAATTTTGCTATTGCAAAAGTATTTCCGTTTATTTTTTCTGTTTTGCAGCTGGTTTTGGCTTACTTTTTGCTGAAAAGAATTTTTCCAAAAAACTGGGTTTTTGGTTTTGCATTTGTTGCAGTGCAGCCTTTGCTGATTATTTACGGAGCAATTAATTATCTTGAAATTCTTGCTTCGGTAACTGTTTTGCTTTGCTTTTTTGTTTACTGGCGCTATGTTGAAACAGGCAGAAAAACATTCCTTATTGCAATGCCGTTTGTCTTAATGCTTCTTGCAATTTCCAAAGAAAGTGCAACTGTTCTTGTTCCTGTTTTCTTTTTATTTTTCTTGTATGAAATTTGGAGAAAGGGAAAATCAGGAGTTAAAAAGACAATTTTTTCATGGAATTCAGGAATTAAAAATACAAATTTTTCTTGGATTGTATATTTTGTTATCCTTTCACTATTACTTTGTTCTGCTTGGTTTGCATTAAGTTTTATGGAAACAGGCCAGGCAAGTTCAACCGGGGCGAGGATGGGCAGCTGGATTGCGGATTCTCCTAATTCAAGAGCTCCTACTATTGAAGGAGTTTTTCTTTATCCTTTGAATTTTAACAATGGTTTTTGGTTCTTTTTGCAGTATGGATTTGA
>DAOWAC010000076.1 GCA_030634785.1 Chloroflexota bacterium
AGATATAATCTTTTCAATTAAATAAACACAATATAAGCGAGATAATAATGAGTTACAATCCAAATGAGATTGAAGCCAAGTGGCAGAAGAAGTGGGACAAGGAAAAGGCCTTTGAGGCAAGGGAATCCAAGGGCAAAAAAAAGTACTATGTTTTGGAAATGTTTCCTTATCCAAGCGGAAAGCTTCACATGGGACATGTTAGAAACTATTCAATCGGTGACGCCACTGCGCGTTTTAAACGAATGCAGGGATTTAATGTTTTGTATCCAATGGGTTATGATGCCCTTGGATTGCCTGCTGAGAATGCTGCAATTAAGAACAAGCGAAATCCAAAAGAGTGGACTTGGGAAAAGATTGAGGAAATGAAAAAGCAGCAGGAAATGCTTGGATTCAGTTATGACTGGACAAGAATGGTTGCAACCTGTGATGAAAGCTATTACCATTGGAACCAGTGGTTTTTTTTGCAGTTGCTCAAAAAAAAACTTGCCTACAAGGGCAAGGCAAAAAGCAACTGGTGTGCAAGCTGTGGAACAGTTCTTGCAAACGAACAGGTTGAAGATGGAAACTGCTGGCGTTGCCATAACCCAGTTGCTGAAAAAGAATTTGAACAATGGTTTTTGAAGATTACTGATTATGCAGACGAATTGCTTAAAGATTTGGACAAACTAAAAGACTGGCCGCAACGTGTGAAAACAATGCAAAAGAATTGGATTGGAAGAAGTGAAGGAGTAGAGGTTTATTTTAAAGAAAAGGATTCAGGAAAAGTTATCCCAACTTTTACAACAAGGCCTGATACTCTTTTTGGTGTTACATTTGTTGTCTTTGCACCTGAACATCCTCTTGTAACAGAGTTTGTAAAAGGAACAGAACTTGAAGCAGATGTTAAAAAGTTTATTGAAGAAGTTAAAGGGCAAAGCCTTATTGACAGGCTTGCTGAAGGAAAAGAAAAGCGCGGAATCTTTTTAGGAAAGTATGCAATCAATCCGGTTAATGGAGAGGTTGTTCCAATTTTTGCTGCAGATTTTGCAGTTTTAGAATATGGAACAGGAATGGTTATGTGTGTTCCAACACACGATCAAAGAGACTTTGAATTTGCTGAAAAATATGAGTTGCAAAAAAGGATTGTAATACAGCCAAAGGACAAAGCGCTTGATGCTTTTGCAATGGAAAAGGCATATGTTGAGGAAGGAGTTTTGGTTGAAAGTGGCGAGTTTAATGGTTTGAAAAATACTGAAGCAATTAAAAAAATTAGCAAATGGATTGAGAAAAAGAAAATTGGAAAGAGAACTGTTAACTATAAGTTGAGAGACTGGCTTATTTCAAGGCAAAGATATTGGGGAACTCCAATTCCAATTATTTATTGTGAAAAATGCGGAATGGTTCCTGTTCCTGAAAAGGATTTGCCAGTAAAGCTTCCTGCAAATGCTCCTTTTACTGGTGAAGGAAATCCTTTGGATAAGGTTTCTGCGTTTGTTAATGTAACTTGTCCAAAATGCGGTGAAAAGGCAAGGCGTGAGACAGATACAATGGACACTTTTGTTGACAGTAGCTGGTATTTCTTAAGATTTTGCAGTCCAGGGGACAAGAAAGCAATGTTTGACAAGAAAAAGGCCTCATATTGGATGCCTGTAGACCAGTATATTGGGGGAATAGAGCATGCAATAATGCACTTGCTTTATGCAAGGTTTTTTACCAAGGCTTTGAGGGATATTGGAATGATTAAGTTTGACGAGCCTTTTACAAGGCTTTTGACACAGGGAATGGTTTTGAAGGACGGGGAAGTAATGAGCAAGAGCAAGGGAAATGTTGTTGACCCCACAGTAATATCCAACAGTTTTGGGGCAGATACTGCACGAACCTTTATTATAAGTGTTGCCTTGCCAACAAAAGAACTTGAGTGGAGTGACAAGGGAGCGGAGGCAACATTCAAGTTTTTGAGAAGAGTTTATGAATTTGTGGACAGTAACAAATCAATGTTTGGCAAGGGCAAGATTGACAAGAAAAGGTTGAGTTCTGCAGACAGGCTTTTGTTAAGCAAGGCAAACAGGACAATTTTGCAGGTAACCAAGCAAATGGCTGGTTTTGAATTTAATTTTGCACTAAGTGAAATTACTCGTTTGTTTTCTGCAGTGCAAAAAGCTGAAAATGCTGATAAGAATGTGTTGGATTTTGCTACAAGATCTTTAGTACAATTACTTGCACCTTTTGCTCCGCATTTGTGCGAAGAACTTTGGCAAAAGCTTGGAGAAAAGGGCTTTGTTAGCTTGAGTAATTGGCCTAAGGGTAATGAGAAGGATATTGACAGGAAAGCAGAGCAGGCTGAAGAGTTTTTGGATGGCATTGTAGAGGATGTAAGGCATATCAAAGAGCTTGCAAAGATTGAAAAGCCTCAAAAGATTGTTTTGTTTACTGCTCCTGCGTGGAAGTGGATGGCTATTCCAATTGCTGCAAAGGCCTGTGAAAAAAGGCCTGATATTGGTGCTGTTTTGAAGGCATTAATGCAAAATGGGGAAATGAGGAAGTATGGAAAAGAGGTTCAGGGTTTTGTAAAGGCTCTTGTGCCAAGGCTTGTGCTGTTAAAGGAAGCTGAAAAAATTGATGAAATTGTAGTACTTAAAGAGGCACATCCATTGCTTGAAAAAATATTTGGATGCAGTATAGAAATTGAAAGTGCTGACAAGAGCACTCATCCAAAATCAAGGAATGCAATGCCCTTAAAGCCAGCTATTTTTATGGAATAAAAAAAAATTAATCAGAACCTAAAGAAATTCTGCATAAACAAAATTATTTTGTTTTGATTACATTTTTTCAATTGCTTCAATGTCAAGCAATTTCAAACCGTTTTTTAGCACTTGGGCTGTTGCCTGTACCAGTGCAATTCGTTCCATTTTAATTTCTTCGGTTCCTGCTTTTAGTACTTTGTGTTTGTGGTAAAATGTGTTAAATGCTTCGGCAATTTCAATAAGTGATTGGCATATTATGTGCGGGCTTAATTGTTCAAGGCTTTTTTTTACCGCGTCAGGATAGTTTGCAAGTAGTTTCAATAGTTTTTGTTCTTCTGGTCCGATAAGCCTTTCAAATCCAAATTTTTTGATTTTTACCTTGCCTGCTTTTGCAAGAATACTTTTTGCCCTTGCATGCGCGTATTGAATATAGGGTCCTGTTTCTCCTTCGAATGAAATGCTTTCTTTTGGGTTGAACATTATGTCTTTTTGCACTGCAACTTTTAGCATGTGAAATTTTATTGCAGCCAATCCAATTGCCCTGCTTCTTACTTTTAGTTCTTTTGTGTCAATTTTTGAATCCCTTTTCTTTATTTCTTCTGTTGCAAGGTCTTCAAGTTCTTTTATTATGTCATCTGCGTCAACAACCTTTCCTTCCCTGCTTTTTAGTTTTCCTTCAGGCAAGGTTACCATTCCGTGACTTAAATGTCTGCAATTTTTTGCCCATTTAAATCCAAGCAAGTGAAATATTTTAAACAATTGCCTAAAGTAAAGGTCTTGTTCGTTTCCAACAACCCAAATGCTTTCGTTTAATTTAAAGTGCTTAAATTTGTATTCTGTTAAAGCCAAATCGTT
The DNA here is from genome assembly GCA_030634785.1 of Chloroflexota bacterium. Classification (GTDB taxonomy): domain Archaea; phylum Iainarchaeota; class Iainarchaeia; order Iainarchaeales; genus JAFCCL01. The sequence goes on from DAOWAC010000076.1 coordinate 3,579, forward strand.
TGTGATATAAATTGAGGTTCCGTCAGCTCTCAAAACTGTTTTGTCTGGCAGACCATAGCTTTCAAGTTCTGCAACAAGAGCGCCATCTTTGTTTTTTTTAAACACTCCTTTTTCTTCTCCAATTTTTAGAACTGTTTTTGCTTTGTTGTAATATTCTGATTCAAAAAACCACTCGTCAAATTTGCTTCCGAATTCTTTATAAGTTTCCTTAAAACCTTTTATTGCCCATCCGGTCATTTGTTTCCACAATTTTTTTGTTTCTTTGTCTCCTTTTTCCCATTGTTGTAGCATTTCATAAGCTTGTTTTTCCAATTCTGGTTTTTCTTTAACCATTTGATTAAACATTATGTAATAGTCTCCTACAAAATGGTCTGGCTTTTCTTTTGTGCTTTCAGGAGTTGCTCCATTTCCAAAAAGCTTGTATGCAAGCATGCTTTTGCAGATATGTATTCCGCGGTCGTTTACAATGTTTGCTTTTGTTACTTTCATTCCTACTGCGGCAAAAATGTTTGCTGTTGCCATTCCAATAATGGTATTGCGCAAATGTCCCAGGTGCAGTGGCTTGTTTGAGTTTGGGCCGGAATATTCTACCATTATCTTTTGTCCTTTGCCAAACTCGTGCTTTCCAAATTTATCGCCTTGTTTAATAATTTCGTTTATTGTATCTTGTGCTACTAAATCTTTTGCTGCAAAAAAGTTCAGGTATGGTCCGTTTGGATTCATTCCTTCAATTCCGTCTGGTAAAAAGATTTTTTCAGCTAGTTCAAATGCAATTTTGTTTGGTTTTTTTTTAAACATTCCTGCAAGTTTAAAGCAGGGGAATGCATAATCTCCCATTCCAGGTGTTGGAGGGACTTCCAAAAGAGTGCTTATTTCTTCTTTTTTTAGTTTGCCATCAAGTGCTTGTTCCAAAGCGCCTGCAATCAATTCTTTAAAGTCTGCCATTTCAATCAACTATGTATTAATGTAAAACTATTTTATCTTCTTTTGCATTGCAATTTCAGTACAATTTGGAAACTCTGGGCAATTTAAGCAATCTTTCCAGATTTTGTGAGGCAATTTGTCTTTTGAAATTTTTTCAAAGCCAAGTTCTTTAAAAAATTCAGACACAAAAGTTAGGGTAAAAACTTCTTTAATGCCTAATTCTTTTGCTTCCTTAAAGCAGGCTTGTATTAGTTCTTTTCCAATTCCTTTGCCTTTAAATTTTTCAGAAACTGCAAGGCTTCTTATTTCGGCCAAATTTTCCCAGCAAAAATGCATTGCACAACAACCTATGACTTTGCCATTTTTTTCAAAAATAAAAAAGTCACGCAATGATTCATAAATACTAAACAGGCTTCTGTCAAGCAAAAGTCCTTTTTTTGCATATGTTTCCAGAAGCTTTTTTATCTTTTTGGCATCTGACATTTTTGCTTTTCTAATCATTTCATTCAGCTCATTTTATTTAATTCGGTTTATTTATTAATTAAAAGCGGGCCCGGCCGGATTCGAACCGGCGACCCTCTGCTTAGAAGGCAGATGCCCTATCCACTAGGCTACGGGCCCTTAAAGAAAATTAGGTCTGAATTGTTATTAAGGATTTGGGTTAGGGCCTTAATCCCTTTCTTGGCCTTTTCCTGGGCCTTTTCAAA
>DAOWAC010000021.1 GCA_030634785.1 Chloroflexota bacterium
AGGACTTGATGTATGCAAGGCAATGAAGATGGCTTTGGTTCATGATTTGCCAGAAGCACTTTGCGGAGATGTTGCTGTAAGAATTCAGGAAGAATTGCAACAGATTCCAAACAAGGAAAAGGAAGAAAATGAAGCAAAGGCGTTTGAAGAAGAGATAAAGCTTTTGCCTAGCGGGATTGCAGAAGAGTTTAGGAAATTGTTTGACGAGTTTAACAAAAGAGAAAGCAAGGAAGCAAAACTTGTTTATGAATTGGACAGGCTTGAAGCATTGTTTCAGGCAACAGAATATGAAAAAGAAGGAAATTTTGAAACAAACCTTCAGGAATTTTTTGATTACGCAGATGGCAGATTAAGAAACGAAGAATTAAGAAGTGTTTTTGATTTGCTGATGAAGGAAAGGAGACAAAAATGAATATTAGCGATTTTAAGGATAAGGAATTTGTTAAGCAATTTAAGAAAAGTTCACTAGCGCACGAATTTCTTGTATTTCCCGAATTGTTGAAAATTATTGGGAATATAAAGGAGAAAAAAGTTCTTGACCTTGGATGCGGAGTTGGTGATTTTAGCAGAAAGCTTGCGGAAGCTGATGCAGATGTTGATGCAATAGATTATTCAGAAGAATGCATTAGGGTGTGCAAGGAAAAAAACAGGCATTTTAGCAATGTGAACTGCATACTGGGAGATGCTTCCAATCTTGATATGATTAAAGATAACAAATATGATTTTGTTGTTATGAACATGGTTACTATTAACATAACTTCAAAAGAGAAACTGAGAAATAGCTTCAAAGAGGCTTCAAGAGTTTTGAAGAAAAACGGGCAGTTTGTCTTCTCTGATTTGCATCCCATTTGCCTGATGATTCCAAAAACAGCAACAGAAGAACAAGAATACCTGCCCGGTTTTTCTTATTTTCAAGATGAAAGCAAGTATAAATCAAAAGTTGTTTTAGGAAACGTTTCTGAACAAGTAAAATTTATTGATATGCATTGGACTCTTGAAACATATACTAAGTTTCTTGAAGAGGCAGGAATGTATATTTACAGGATAATTGAGCCACATCCTATTGAAGCTGCTCCTGAAATTTTTAAGAATTACAAAATTCCCGAACACATAATTTTTCAATGTAAAAAACTTTGATTAAAAGCCAGGGGCTAAGCTTTTTATATTAGCAGTCCCTTATTTTTTTGCCGATTCAAATGGTTGCGGCAAAAAAGAAAAAATCAAACAGGCTTTATACTTCCCCAAAAGATTATTTTTTATTATCAAAAGCATGGAAAATTGCCTCCGGAAATGAAAAAAAGGCTTGAAAAATAGGGTTTTTTGAGGGAAAAAAATGGCTTTTTTGGCAAAAAATGCCTTTTTTGGAGGGAAAATTGACTTTTTTGGAGGCTTGTTTGGGAAGCTTTAAATGGTTTTCCATTTTTAATTTAATAGATTATTTTTATAATCAGCGATTTTTTTGGATTGAGAATAAAATTGTTTAAAATTGGTGCTATCTAAACAGAATCATGAATTTGTATGGATTCAGCCAAGAGCATGGCTTCCAAAAATCGCAGAAAGGAAACGAGGGGCTAAGCTTGCCGGTTAAACTTGTCGAAAAATCGTATGATCATTTTCTTGTTCCAAAGCATGTAATGCTTTCAAAGGAACAGGCTGCAGAGCTTCTTAAAAAATACAATTTAACACTTGATCAGCTTCCAAAAATTTCAAGCAAAGATTCTGCAATAGCAGAATACAAACCAGTGAAAGATGAGATGGTAAAAATTATCAGAAACAGCCCTACGGCAGGAAAGACTGTTTATTACAGGAGGGTTATCTGAATGAACAATTGGGAATTGCTTAATGCTTATTTTAGGGACAAGAACTTTGCCCAAATGGAAATTGACAGTTTTGACCAGTTTGTTGAAAAAAAGCTTCCTGAAATTGTTGACGAAAGCGGAGAGATTGTTCCAAAAATTGAAGAGGTTAAAATTGAATTAAGCGATATAGAAATTTTAAAACCAAAGATTGTTGAAGCAGACGGAAGTCCTAGAACTGAATTTTATCCAATGGAAGCAAGAACCAGAAACAGGTCTTATGCAGGCCCAATTTTTCTCACAATGCGAATGTTAAGACGCGATGTTGAACAGGATGTAAGACGTGCATTCATTGGAGAGCTTCCAATAATGGTTAAGTCAAAACTTTGCTGGCTTAATGGAAAAAGTGAAGAAGAACTAATTGAAGCAGGTGAAGATCCTTTGGATGCAGGGGGATATTTTATTATAAATGGTTCTGAAAAAGTTTTGATGACACAGGAAGTTCTTGCAAGCGACCGTGTTTTAATAAGCGAGGGCTTGAAGGGAATTGATGCAGAGGTTATTTCAACAAAAGGTGCATTTAAGGGAAGAGTTCGTGTTTCAAGAAAGGTTGATGGAATGTTAAATGTTACTTTTCCTTCTTCTCCAAAAGCACTTAAGTTATTTGTTTTGCTTAAGGCACTTGGACTTAAAACTTTGAAGGAATTCAAAGATGCTTTTCCAGTAGAAAAAGAAATTGAAAATGACATTCTTTTAAATTGGCAGAATACTTTTGTTAAGAATGAAGAAGAAGCACTTGACAGATTAGGAAAGTATGTTGCTCCAGGACAGATAATTGATTACAGGCTTAGAAGAGCACAGGAAGTAATTGATGCATTCCTACTTCCACACATTGGTCAATCAAAAGAAGACAGACTTGCTAAAGCATATTATTTGACAATGATGGCAACAAAGGCTGTTGAAAGAGCATATGGTTTAAGGTCTGATGATGATAAGGATCATTATTCAAACAAAAGGTTAGAGCTTTCAGGAAAGCTAATGGAGCACTTGTTTAGGTATAGTTTTAAATATTTTATTAAGGATTTAAAATTCCAAATTGACAGAACAGTTACAAGAAGAAGAAAGTTGAACATTAGTACTGTTGTAAGACCTGGTGCTGTAAGTGAAAGAATCAGGTTTGCTATGAGCACAGGAAACTGGATTGGAAGAGCAACAGGGGTCAGCAAATTTATGGACAGAGTAAATTATTTAAGTCCTTTGACAGATTTGAGAAAGGTAAAAAGTCCTTTGAACAAAAACCGTGAACTTTATGAAGCAAGAGATGTTCATGGAACACACTGGGGAAGACTTGGACCTGTTGAAACACCAGATGGACCACAGTGTGGTTTGGTAAAAAATCTTGCTTTGATGGCAGAGGTTACAACAGAGTCTGAAGAAGAAAGTATTGAAGATCTTTTACACAAGAAAGGCGTAAAAATGAGGAAGTTGTGATTGATATGGTGACAAAATCAAAAATTGCAAAAGTTTACATTAACGGAAGACTTATTGGATTCCACGAGCACCCTGAAAAGCTTACCAGTGAAATGATTAAGGCAAGAAGGTCAAACAAGATAAATCATCAGGTAAATATTGCTTTCCACGAAGACACAAATGAATTGTATATTAATACAGATGCTGGAAGGGTTCAAAGACCTGTTATTGTTGTAGAAAACGGAAAGTCAACAATTACTGAAGAACAATTGAAACAGGTTGCTGAAGAAAAAATACACTGGGAAGATCTTGTAAAAGAAGGATTTATTGAATATCTTGACTCAGAAGAAGAAGAAAATGCACTTATTGCTATTGATGAAAAATCTCTTACAAAAGAACACACTCATATGGAAATAAATCCAATTGCTATTTTGAGTGTTATTACTTCAATGATTCCATATGTTCAGCACGATATGGCAGGAAAGGCATTGCACGGAGCAAAAATGTTTAAGCAAAGTCTTGGAATTGGAGGCATAAATTATAATCTTAGATCTGATACTGAAAGTTATCTTTTACATTATCCTCAGAAAAGCATGGTAAAAAGTAAAACTATGGCATTACTTGATCTTAACAAAAGACCACAGACACAAAATCTTGTTGTTGCAATTGTTCCTTACAGAATTTTTAACACACTTGATGCTTATGTAATAAATCAGGCTTCGCTTGACAGAGGAATGGGAAGAAGCTGTTATTTTAGAAATTATGATGCTATTGAACAAAGATATCCAGGCGGTCAGGCAGACAGGTTTGAAGTTCCTGAAGAAGAAACTGTCGGATATTTGGGCGAAAACGTTTACAAAAAATTAGGCGATGACGGAATTGTAAATCTTGAAACATATGTTGCAGAAAAAGACATTGTTGTTGGAAGAACAAGCCCTCCTCGTTTTTTGGAAGAAATCAGCGAATTCGGTGTTGTCAAAGAAAAAAGACGTGACAGCAGTGTTGCTACAAGAAAGGGCAAACCAGGATTTGTTGACAAAGTAATGCTTACTGAAAGCAGTGATGGAAACAAGCTTACAAAAATAAAAATAAGGTCAACAATGATTCCGGAAGTTGGAGACAAATTCAGCAGCAGACACGGACAAAAAGGTGTTGTTGGAGCAATTATTTCAGAAGCAGATATGCCTTTTACAATTGATGGAATAAAACCTGATTTGATACTAAACCCACACAGTATTCCAAGCAGAATGACTATAGGACATTTGCTTGAGATGCTTGGAGGTAAAGTAAGCAGTTTGAAGGGTGAAGATATTGATGGAACACCATTCAACAGCATGACAAAGGATGATTTGGAAGAAGTACTTAAAGGAACAGGATTTAGAAAAGATGGAAAGGAAATATTTTACGATGGTGTTACAGGCGAAAGAATTAAGGGACAGATTTTTACAGGAATTATTGCTTACAGAAGACTTTTCCACATGGTTGCTCACAAGATGCAGGCAAGAGCAAGAGGACCTGTACAAATTCTTACAAGACAACCAACAGAAGGAAAGGAAAAAGAGGGCGGATTAAGATTTGGAGAGATGGAAGGAGAAACACTTGTAGGACACGGAGCAGCAATGCTTTTGCAGGAAAAGTTTATTGAAGACAGTGACCGTGTTGTAGAACTTGTATGTGAAAAATGTGGAGTTATAGGAGTACATGACCAGATAAGAAATAGACGTTATTGTCCATTGTGTGACAGCAGCAAGGTTTATCCTGTTGAAATGAGTTATGGCTTCAAATTAATGCTTGATGAATTAAAGGCACTTGGAATATATCCAAAAATAAAAATCGGAGACAAGGCGTGATAGTATGTTAATGAAAAAGATTACCGGAATTGAATTTAGCCTTTTAAGCCCTAAGCTTATTAGAAAAATGAGTTCTCTTGAGGTTAAAACACCTGATACTTATGATAAGGATGGTTACCCGATGGAATCAGGATTAATGCACCCGCATCTTGTTGTTATAAATCCTGGTTTGAGATGTAAGACATGTGGTCAGAGAATGAAAAAATGCCCTGGTCACTTTGGAAGCCTTGAACTAATAAGACCTGTTGTTCACAGTGAATTTGGAAAAAGACTTGATGTTTTAATGCATGCAACATGCAAAGAATGCGGAAAGATTGTCTTGCCAGAAGACAAGATTGAAAAGCACAGGAAACTTTTGAAAGATGAAACTCCTGAATCTGTTACAAAAAAAATTGTTTCAAAAGCAAAGCTTGTGAAAAAGTGCCCGCATTGTAAGGCAACAAAAGGCAAGGTTTTGCTTGATAAACCTACTAACTTTTACTACGATAAGGAAAGAATTTATCCAACAGAAATAAGAGAATGGATTGAAAAGATTTCTGCAAGTGACCTTGAACTGTTTGGTTATGATGCAGAACTTGTAAGACCTGAATGGTTTATTATGAAGGTTTTGTCTGTTCCTCCAATCACAATAAGACCAAGCATTACACTTGAATCAGGAATAAAAAGTGAAGATGATTTAACACACAAACTTGTTGATATTATAAGAATTAACATGAGGCTTAAGGACAACATTGATGCAGGAGCACCACAGCTTATTATTGAAGACCTTTGGGATTTGCTCCAGTACCATGTTACAACATACTTTGATAACAATACTGCAGGAGTTCCACCGGCAAAGCACAGAAGCGGAAGAGCTCTTAGAACAATTGTACAAAGGCTTAAGGGAAAAAAAGGAAGATTTAGACACAACCTAACAGGAAAAAGGGTTAATTTTGCAGCACGTTCAACTGTTACACCTGATCCGTTTATAAAAATCAGCGAAGTTGGAGTTCCAAAAAGAATTGCAAATGAATTAACTGTTCCTGAAAGGGTTACTGAATGGAACAAGAAAGAGCTTCAAAAACTTGTAAAAGACACTGACGAAGTTGTTTATGCAATAAGAGCTGACGAAACAAAAAAAAGAGTTGACGAAACAAACAAAGAAGAAATTGCCGAAGACCTTGATGTTGGATTTAGAATTGAAAGAAAATTAAGAGACGGCGATATTGTTTTGTTCAACAGACAGCCAAGTTTGCACAGATTGAGCATGCTTGCTCACAGTGCAAGAGTTATGGATGGAAAAACTCTTAGAATAAATCCAATTGTTTGTGGTCCATACAACGCAGACTTTGATGGAGATGAAATGAACCTTCACGTTCCACAGACAGAAGAAGGAAAAGGAGAAGCAAAAGAATTAATGTATGTAAGAAATCAGGTAATCAGTCCAAGATATGGAGCACCAGTTATAGTTCTTGACGAAGATGGTGTAAGCGGTTCATTTGTACTTACAATGAAAACTACTGAATTTACAAGAGAAGAGGCAATGCAGTATTTCTTTGAAATGGGAATTAAAGAATTGCCAAAGCCTGACAGGGGTAAAAATTACAGCGGAAAAATCGTATTTTCAGAAATGCTTCCAAAAGACCTTAACTTAGAGTATAAAACAAATTTGTGTAAGATTATTCAAAACACAAACAAGTGTAAGGAATGTACAAAAGAAAAATGCAAAGATGATGCTTATCTTAAAATAAAAAATGGAAATCTTATTTGCGGAGTTATTGACAAAAGCAGCCTTGGAGAAGTAAGCGGACAACTAATTGATACACTTGCAAGAAATTATCCAAGCGAAGTAATTGAAGAATTTTATAACAAAATAAACAGGGTTGTTGCAGACCTTTTGACAAAAAGAGGGATGACAGCAGGAGTTGACGAATATGAAGTCAGCAATAATCTTTTAAAAGCAAAAGAAAAAGCTGTTGAAGAAATGTATACAAAAGGAAAGGCATTAACTGATAGGTTTGAAAAAGGAACATTAGAACATTTACCTGGAAAAAATCTTAAGGAAAGTTTTGAAGCAAAGATGATGAGAGTTGCTGCAGAAACAAAGAAAAGGATTGAACACCAGATTATGAAAGAAAAACTTGACTCAATACTCAAAGAAGATCCAAAGCTTAACACAATGATTATGATTGCAAGCGGAAGCAGAGGAAGCAGCATAAACCTAATGAACATTTCAGGATTTTGGGGACAGGCAAACGTAAGAGAAGGAAGACCAAGGAGAGGTTTTACTAACAGACTTATTACAGCAAACGAGAAAAACGATGTTGGAGTAAAAGCAGGTGGATTTATCAGTTCCAATTTTGTAGATGGAATGGATGCAAAAGAATATTTTTACCACAGTATGGGTGGAAGACAAGGAGAAGTTGACACAGGTGTTTCAACAAAGGTTTCAGGATATCTTTACAGAAGACTTGCAAACAGTTTGAAAGATTTGGTTGTAAACAATGATAAAACAGTAAGAACTGCTTCATCAGAACTTGTACAATACAGTTATGGAGAAGACGGAGTATTTACACAGAATACAATTAAAGGAAAAAGTATTGATATAGAAAAAGAAGCAAAGAAAATGAAAGAGTAAGGTGTTTTTATGGCAAAAAAAGAAGCAAAAGGCAAAACAGTAAAGACAAAGGCAGTAAAAGGCAAAGCAAAAACTGCAAAACCAAAAAAGGCAAAGGTTGTAAAGAAAAAGGTTGAAGAAAAGCCTATTGAAAGAGAAAACGTTCCTGTAGAAAAATGGGAAGGAACAACTTTGCCAAAATCTATTTTGGAAGAAATTACATTGGTTGCTGAACAAAATAAAATGAGCAAACAAAAAGCCGATGCCTTTGCAAAACATGTTGAAAAAAAATATGACACTTTAAGGGTTGAATCAGGCGAGGCTGTTGGAATTATTGCAGCACAAAGTTTGGGCGAACCAGGAACACAGTTAACTCTTAGAACAAAGCACTATGCAGGAGCAGCAGAAGTAAGTGTTGGTTCAGGAATTCAAAGAGTTGAAGAAATTGTTGACGGAAGAAGCAAGGCAAAGTACCCTGTAATGACAATCTTTTTAGAAGAAGAACTTGCAAAAGATAGGAAAAAGGCAGAAAAGTTTGCCAAAAGCCTTATTGATGTTCGATTTTCAGACGTAAGCAAAATGAAGGAAGATTTTTCAGTTAAAAAAATAGTTATTTCACTTTTGCCAGAAGAAATAAAGGAAAGAGGACTTGACGAAAAGGAACTAATTGACAAGCTTAAAGGAAGCATTAAAAATGCAAAAACAAGACAAAGAAAAAGCAGTGTTGAATTTGTTTTTCCAAAAAGAGAACCTTTGCTTAGAATTAGGAAAAACTTCTTAAAGATTTTAAACACAAGAATTCATGGGGTAAGAGGAATTGAAAAAGTTTTGATTGTTGAAGAAGACAAACAATTTGTAATTAAAACAAGCGGAAGCAATCTGAAAGCAGTACTAAAGTTGCCTGAAGTAAATACAAACAAAACAATTACTAACGACATCATGGAAGTAAAAGATGTTCTTGGAATCGAAGCAGGAAGAACAATGATTTTTAATGAGCTTAGAAAAACTTTGGATGACAACGGCATTCTGGTAGACCTAAGGCACATGATGCTTTTGGCAGACCTTATGACATTTACAGGAACCATTAAGGGAATTGTCAGAACAGGGATTACAAGAGAAAAGAAAAGCCCGTTTGCAAGAGCAGCTTTTGAAGAAACAGTAAAGCACCTACTTGACGCAGCATTCAAAGGAGAAAAGGATAATTTGCAAGGTGTTGTTGAAAACATCATTGTTGGCCAGCCAGTAAAAGTAGGAACAGGAAGGGTTGAACTTGTAATGAAAAGAAAGGGTGATTAAAAATGGTTGAAGCAGGAAAAGAATTGAGAAGAGCTGTTGACACAGGAAAAGTTACTTTTGGAAAAAAAGGCGTTGAGAAAAGCATTTTAAAAGGTGACTGTAAACTTGTTATTATAAGCGGCAATGCTGAAAAGTATACTAAAGAAAGGGTAGAACAGTTGTGTAAAACGACAGGAACTCCTTTTTTTGAATTTGACGCAACAGGAATTGACATAGGAAGCTACTGCGGAAAGCCCTTTGTTGTTTCCTTTGCAGGAATTGAAAACGCAGGTAAAAGCAAAGTGCTTGACCTTGTAAAAAGTAAGTAATTAAACAGTGTTCAGAATGCGGCTAACAAGTGATGAAATTTTTTATTTAAACGAGCTTAACAGCGCAAGCGGTGCAAACGCACGCGATTGTGTTATTGAGGGAAATGTGATTACATTTCTGGTAAGAAAGAAAGAATTGGGAAAAGCAATTGGGAAAGATGCCGAAGCAGTAAAAAAACTGAGGCTGAAACTCAAGCTAAATGTTGAATTATTAGAGTATGCAGAAGAAGGAAAGGAGTTTATCAAAAAGGCATTGTATGATATAAAAATAAAAGAAATTAAGTTTGTTGAAAGAAATGGCAAAAAAATTGCAAATGTTTCGCTTGAATCAGGCGAACGACGCAAAATATTGGGCCAAACAGGCAGACTGAAAAGAATTAAAGCTTTAGCACGAAGGAATTATAAAGTTGAGGATATAAAAATACATTAAGTAAAGTGATTTGAATATGGCAAAAGGAGAATTCGCAGCAAGGAAGTTGGAATCTGACAGACAAAAATGGAAATGGAAGAAACCACACTATAAGCGAAAAAAACTAGGTATGGATATCAAGAGTGACTTGCTTAAAGGAAGCCCTCAGGGAAGAGGAATTGTTATTGAAAAAAGAGGAGTAACAGCAA
>DAOWAC010000113.1 GCA_030634785.1 Chloroflexota bacterium
GCTAGTTCTATTCCTTTTTCAACAGCAAGCTCTGTTAACAGCCAGGCAGGAGCCTTGTTCTTCTCAGTCTGCCTGCGCATGAGCTCTTCTGCTTTTTCTTCAAGCCAAGTCATACTTATCCTAAAGCGTTTAATGTTTAAAAAAACAAAACAGTTATGTAGCAGTTTACCTTAGTATTTCGTTGAGGGCTGATTTTATTGCCAAGTCTGTTTCAAATTCCGCTAGGTCTGTTTCAAATTCCGAGCTGAGTTCGGTTACTGTTTGTATTTTCTTTTTGCCTTTTCTGGGTTTTTGCATTATGAGGATTGTTGGTTCGAATAATTGTTCTGGGGAAGCAACTTTTGCATCATTCATTATTACTGCAAGTTCAAATACCTGTGTCCTGCCTGATTCAAGTTCTTTTTTTATCATTCTTGTCCTCTTTTGGGGTGTTGACCTCAGGCGAATGAATTTTGCAGGAGATTTTGCTGATTCTGTGTCAGACAAAGCTTTTTTGAAAAATGTTAATCCGACGTTTTCAGCAAGCTTTTTGATTAATAAGATTGACACCCGATCTTGAACCAGTACAAGCCTTCCGCCTGGTTTCAGAGCCCTTTTGGCAGAGATAAAGAATTCAACAAATGTTGGCAGGGGATTTTTTGAAGGCTGGTGTGCGGTTAGAACGTTTAGCAAATAGCTTGAAAAAATTAGGTGTTGGCTGTTTGGCTTTAGCATTTTCATAGTTTTTACTGCGCATTGTTGTCTTACTTTAAGGTTTGTTGGAATTGTCTTGTGACCTGTCTTTTTTAACAGTTGGTTGAGGTTGACTTTTTGTATATCTACCCCTTCAAATTTTCTTGCCCTAAGTTTTCTTTTTTTTGCCTTGGCGGCTTGTTTTACTAATCCAATTGGTCTTTTTCCGCTGCCGGCCTCAAAGACATTGAAGGATTTTCTGGTTTTTTTTCCAAACATGTTATCTATTCATGTTTTAACTAATTTAAATTATTTTGCCAAAAACAGCAAGAAATTCTAATGCAAGTAGCTGAAAAAGAAGACTTGTTTCTAATTGCAAGTAGAAAAAGTTAAAAAAACTGTTTTGGAGCCCTATGGTTTTGGGTGGTTTCTCATCCACCTGATTTCCATTTCTCGTTTGTCTGCATTTTTGCCTAGACCGTTCATGAATATTTTTTCCAGATAGTCTACATATTTTCTTACTTCTATTTTTTCTGGTTCTGTTAATGGTCTTAGTTTTTCTTTAAAAAGAAGGTATAGTTGTTCCTGCCTGTTGAATTCTGTTTTAGCTTTGGCAATAAATTTTTCTCTGCGTTCTAGGGCAATTTTTTTATTTGTTTTTGTTGGAGTGACTTTTACTCTTCTGGTCACTGCTACAACAGAATTGCGAATTTTTTTTCTTTGCATGTAAATAAACTATGTTTTACTGGTATTTTATTGTTTTGTCTATTTTATTTTTTCTTTTTCTTTCCAAAAATTTGGTTCCATTGCTTTTGAGAAATGCCTGACATGCTAACCGAAGTTTTTCCGCTTGTTTTTACAACCCTTAGTCCCAAGCCTAGTTTGCCCGCTAATTTTTCTCCGTGTTGTTGATGTCTGGCAACATCTTTTGGGCTCCCGTGAACATGAAATTCAGCTGGAAGTGGCTCTTTTCCAATTAACGGTTGCATTACCAAATGCTCCACTGGCTTGGCTGAATTTTTGGGTTTTCTTTTCAAACAATCACCAGTAAAAAAAATGCTACAGTAGTTTAAATTTGTTTGCATGGTCTAAAAAAAGCTTTTGTTAAAGGATTGTCGCAAAAAAAAGCTTTTTGTTAAGAAAAACCACAAAACAAAAACAATTAATAAGCTGGAGTTCCATTGATTCATAGAGGCGATTGCATGGTAAAACGTGGGTCAAAACACAATAAAAAGAAACTTTTTGCAGGATTTGGTGGCACGCACCCAGATTTAAGACTGGAGAAGGTGACTGTTTTTAAAAGAATTGAACGGCTTAGGAAAACTGCCAGGGATCAAGATCCAAAAAAAGCCGGCTTGAGAGAAGAAGCAATAAAACAGCTTGCCAGGTTAAAAAACAAAACCAAAAACAGCATTAGAAAGTAGAAAGACAAGCATAAAAATAAGTTTGAATTTAATGCAGGAATATGACAAAAAAACAACTATTTACAGGCTTGGTGACAGACACAAAAAGTGCGGAACTGCAGCAGACAGGAAAACACCTTTAACCTGATTTACCAAGGAAGCTTACTGTTTTCTTTTAAAACACTGTTTATGTCCTTGTTCATTTTTTCAACCGCCTTTAGGCTTGCTTTTTCAAATTCTGTTTCCTTACAATTAAATTCTTCTTTTTCGTAAGCAAAAATTATTCCCCTTGAAGAATTTACTATTGCTCCAAGACCGTCATCATTAAAGCAAGGCAAAACATCTTTTGCTCCACCGCCCTGTGCTCCATAGCCTGGAACAAGAAAAAATGCTTGGGGTATTATTTTCCTAAGACTTTTTGCCTGTTTGGAATAGGTTGCTCCAACAACTGCTCCAACAGAACTGTAGCCCTTTTCTCCAATTATTTCAGCACCCCATTTTTTAACAAATTCTGCCATTAGCTCAAAAACTGTGCCTCCGTCCTTTAATTCCTTGTCTTGAATGTCACCAGAGGACGGGTTGCTTGTTTTTACAAGTACAAAAATTCCTTTTCCAAATTGTTTGCAGGCTTCAGTAAAAGGTTTTACTCCGTCTGTTCCCAAATAAGCATTTACTGTCAGACAATCCGCATCAAAACATGGCTTTTTTCCCTCAGCAAAGTCAACTTCTCCCAAGTGAGCTGCTGCATAAGCTTTTGCTGTTGAACCAATATCGTTTCTTTTTCCATCAGCTATTACCAAAAGCTTCCTTTTTTGCCCGTACTTAACTGTTTTGTCAAATGCTTCAATTCCTGCTTTGCCATATTGTTCATAGAACGCAATCTGCGGTTTTATTGCAGGAATCTGACTTTCAACTGCATCAATTATTCTTTTATTAAACTCAAAGAACGCGCTTCCTGCTGCTTCAAACCCTTCTCCAAACTCTTTTACTGCCTCTTCTTTTAAGAATGAAGGAATCTGTTCCAATCTAGGGTCCAGTCCAACATCTACAACACTTTTTTTCTCAATAATAGCATCAACTAGTTTGTCAGCAAAATTCTTCATTTAATTCCCCCAGGCAAATTTAAAATACCAATAAAATAAGGGCATTTCTCCTTTTTATCCTTTTGGCATAAGAATTGTGATAAAGCCACAATGGGAGAAATATAAATGAATTATA
>DAOWAC010000157.1 GCA_030634785.1 Chloroflexota bacterium
CCAAGCAATGAAATATCAGTTATGAGAGATAGCAGAGGTAGGGAATATACTTATTGGAAAGAGGGAGGAGTTGAAGGAGTTGATACGGTTGATATATTTTCTACTAAAGATATGAATAGATTGATAGCAACGGGATTAGCACCTAACGATATAACGAGTATTCAGAATGATATTAGAGATTATGGGATTGATGCTGTTAAAGAGGGTTTAACAGAAGAACAATTAAGAACTGTTGAACAGATTTTAGGTGGAATTACACCGACACAGGCACAAAAACTTGCAGAGGAAAAAGCCGAAGCAGAGAAAGTATTTTTAGACAAAGATTATTTTAAAGAGAGGTTTACAAGCAAACAGGTAGGAGAGAAAATGAGAGAATTATACACTGAAGAGGAATTAAGCAAACTAGCAAAAGATTCTGGTTTTGGAAAATGGCAATGGGGAAAAGGGACTGAAATTAATGAATATTTAAAATCAGAAAAAGCTACTGATTACTATTTTGATTATTTACTTAAAATGATTGAAAGCGAAAGAGAACGAGGAAAAAGCGATAAAGCAATATTAAAAATGATGAAATAATGTATATTCCATTTTCACAACGGAAAAAGGATTTAAGCACAGGACAGAGCAAGCGCGGATATGTCCCCGTAGCTCAAAGAGTTACTCCTGAAAGGAAGAAGAGCCTTCTTGATTTTATGAAAAGACCTGGTCCAAAAACATTTAGAACAGATATTATAGAAAAAAAAGAACCTGTTGTTTTGCCTAAAGGATTTGATGTTAAAGATACAAGATTTCATAAACTTCCTGTCAAGGGAATATCTGAAAAGATAGGAATGGTTGGAGAATTTGCGCGGGAAATTTTTACAAAGCCAGGCGCAAGATTAGCTTTAACTTATCAGAAATTGAAAGAAGGTGTTGAACAAGGATTTACTCCTACAAGCAAATTAGAACAATTTTTGTTAGGCAAAGAAAAAATAAAAGACTATGAATCAGAGGGCAGAGATATTGCTATAAGTCTTGGTGCTTCATCTGAAACAGCAAGTAAAATGTCTGTTCCTATTGGCGTGCTTTTTGGCGTGCTTGATTTTTTACCGCCAACTAAACCATTAAAAACCTTTAAAGCAATATCAAAAACAAATGACGTTAAGATTATATTTAAAGAAGCAAAGAAAGTCTTAAAGGGAACAAATGAAGAGATAAGGTTGTTCTCAGAGGGACTGAAAAATGTGTCAGATGTCAAGGAAGTTGAAAAGGCTTTTAATGTATTCAAGAAAGCTCCAAGCAAGTATGTTCCTGTTGCTGAAAGAGCGGTTGCAAAAAAGATAGAACCCCTTGCTAAAGAAGCAAGGAAAAGTGCGGAGGAAGTTGCAAAAGAAGCCACAATAAGAGGAGAACCAGAAAGAGCTTTGAAGGAAATATCAGAAGTTGCAAAGACTTTTCAAAAAACAAAAGTTCCAATGAATAAAATTGATTTTGATATTTCAGGAAGATTTTTTGAAAAACCAAAAATTAGTCTAAAAGCGATTGAAAATAATCTTAAACAACTTGCTAAAGGTGAAGATCTAAAACCTATCATTGTTAATCAAAAAGGCGAAGTAATTGATGGGCAACATAGAGCTATTTCATATCAAATTGCAAAAAGAGAAACAATTCCTGCTTTTGTGGCTGATGCAGTTGATGTATCAAAGTTTGACAATTTGGCAACAAGATTAGAAAAACAAGGAAAAACTCTTGCAAGCTATCAAGGAATATTTTCTAAAGTCCGACTAACAGACATCTACAGACAAGCTAAAGGAGCATTGCCAGAATTGCCGAAAGCAAAGAAACCTATACTTCCAGAAGTTAAAAGACCAACTACAACGAAACAAAGAATTTTAGCTGAACAAAAAATAGCAAGAAAAGAAAAACAATTTTTAAATAATCTTAAAAGAGATATAGAAAAAGAACTCGCAAAACCAAAAGCAAGACAGAGAAGCACAATAGCTTTTGTCAAAAAAATAGGAGAATTAAA
>DAOWAC010000147.1 GCA_030634785.1 Chloroflexota bacterium
GGATACAAAAGCCTTGAAGGAAAAAAAGCCATTGTTATAGGCGGAGGCAACACAGCAATTGACTGCGCAAGAGTTTTAAGAAGACTTGGTTGCACAGTAACAATAACTTACCGAAAAAACATGCCATTTATGTCCTGCAACAAGTCAGAGTTGGTACATGCAATGGAGGAAGGAGTTGACTTCAAAATGCAGCTTGTTCCGGAAAAATTTTTGGGCAAAGAAATGCTTGAAAAAGTGCGTTTTAAAAAAATAGAAATTAAAAAAGAAAAATTTGTTGAAACTGAAAGCGTGGAAGAAATTGAGGCAGACATTTGTGTACTGGCAATAGGACAGGAATATGATGCAAACATTGTAAACAGCACCGAATTGGAAGGAAAGGAAATAAAAATAAACGGCGTCAAAACAGAACTATGGGGCGTATTTGCAGCCGGAGACCTAGCAAACAAAGAAAAGACGGTTGTGCACAGCATTGCTTCTGCAAAAAAGGCAGTTGAAGAAATAGAAAAATACCTCCAAAAAAAATAGGCACTGCTTTAGACACCTGCTTTACAAAAACAAAGACTATAATTTATACATAATTTGTTTTGTTGTTGGCTTAAAACCTTTTTCTTCCAAAAATTAATTGGGAGATTTTTTTGCAGGAAAAAAGGGTTATTGGACAAATTGCCAAAAAAAGCGGCAAAACAGAAGATGAAATAAATGCGCTTGTTGAAGCCAAGAAGAAAAAGTTCTCTGGTTTGCTTACTGATTCAGGTGCTTCCTTTATGGTTGCAAAAGACCTTGGAATCGAAGTAGGAATGGAAAGCGTGAAAAGAATTAATATTGCTGCTTTGAAGGACGGAATGCAGAATGTTGACCTGCTTGTAAGAGTAATGCAGATTTTTTCACCAAAAGAATTTGAAAAAAATGGAAAGAGAGGAATGTTGTGCAATATGATTGTTGCAGATTCAACAGGAGAAACAAGACTTACTGTGTGGAATGATGACGTGGAAAAAATTACCAAACAAGGAGTTAAAAGAGGAAGCGTGCTTTTGCTGCACAATTGTAATGCAAAAGAATTCAATGGACGGGTACAAACAAGTCTTGCATACAAGGGAAGCTTTGACGTTGAACCTGATGTGATGTTTGTTGATTTGCCTGAAGCAAAAAGCAAAGATGTGAAAGCAGGAGAATTAAAAGAAGGAATGAATGATGTAAATGTTTCTGCAAGAGTTATTAGAATTTTTAAGGCAACAGAATTTGACAAGAATGGAAAAAAAGGAAAAGTAATAAATTTTTTGATAGGAGACAAGACAGGAACTGCAAGAGCAACTGCCTGGAATGATTTGGTTGAAGAAGCACAAAAGCTGGTGGAAGGAGAAGCAATTAGTATAGAGGGAGCTTATACAAAATCAGGTCTTAAAGATGTTGAATTGCATCTTGGATGGCAGGCGAGGATTGAAAAAATTGAAGGAAAGGAATTGCCAACAGTTGAAGAGATGAGAAAAAAATCAGCTTTGGTAAAAAAAATTGTTAATTTGGAAAAAGGAGACAGTGATGTTCTTCTTGAAGGAAAAATTGTTTTAGTAAACAAGGGAGCACTGTTTTACAATGTCTGCCCAGAATGCGGCGGAAAAGTTCAAAAACTCGATGAAGGAATCGTTTGTGACAAATGTGGAGAAGTTAAGGAACCAGATATAAGACCGGTTATTTCTGTAAGAGTCGACGATGGAACTGGCCAAATAGATGTTGTAGCATATGGCAAAGAAGCAGGAAAAATTATAGGACTTGACAACGAGGATTTGAAAAAGCAAAAAACTGAAAGAGGCTCTGATTCAATGATTGAAGAATTACAGGAAATGTGCGGAACAAAAATAACCGTTGTTGGAAGAGTAAAGCAAAACACTTACAGCAACCAAACAGAATTTGTAGCAGGAATTGTAGAACTCAAAAACTAATTAAATCACCGGAAACCTACTCTAAAAAGTATTTAAAAAGCTTGAATCATAATTATTCTAGAACCGCAAGTTGGAATGACAGAATTGCACCCCAAAACAATGCTGCCGAAACCAATGTTTGCAGGAGGAGATTAAAAAATGGGAAAAGAAAAAGATTTAACAAAAGAAATAAAGACTATTGAAGATTTGCCAGGAGTAGGACCACAGGCAGCAGAAAAACTAATAAAAGCAGGATATAAAACACTTGAAGCAATGGCTGTTGCGTCACCAATGGAATTAATTGAAGCAGCAAGCCTTGGACAGGTTACCGCAGACAAGGCAATCAAAGCAGCAAGAGATTCTATGTAAATGGGTTTTGAAACCGCTTATGTTCTTGCAGAAAAAAGAAAACTTGTAGGCAGAATTACTACAGGAAGCAAAGAAGTTGACGCACTCTTAGGAGGAGGCATTGAAACAC
>DAOWAC010000047.1 GCA_030634785.1 Chloroflexota bacterium
TAAATAACACGTTTTACTGCCCAAACACAACATATTTAAATTGTTTTAGGAACAGTTTACTTGCATGAGTTACATTGAGCAAAAAGAAAAAAATGGAGAAGTATACTCCTATTTCGTAAAAAAATTCTCTTTCACAGGAAAACAGGTTAAAATAAGCAATTACCTTGGAAAAACCCCTTTGGTTTCAAAAGAAGGATATATGCAGAAAAACCTTGAAAAAATAACCGAGCAGGAATTTAAAATAAAGAAAATGTTTTTCCCAAAAGAGCTTGCTTTTGGGGAACTGCTGGAAAAAACGGAAAAAAAAGCGATTTATTTAAACAATTTAATGGAAGCAAAACAAAACCATTTAATTGTTGAGAAAGAGATTGTGAAAGAGTTTGTATACAACTCAAACAACATTGAGGGCTCTAAACTTCCAAAAAAAGAACTGGAAAAAATATTTGAAAACAAAAAAAGCTCTTATGCAAACAGGAACGAGATTCTGGAGGCAGAAAATTCAATAAAAGCATTCAAGTACCTAAAAGAAAAATTTTATTTTTCCTTGCCACAAATAAAAAAACTTTACAAAATACTTACAGAGGGATTAGTAATGGATACAGGAGATTATTATCCAAAAGGATTCAGAAAAACGGAAATAGTTGTTGGAAATGAAGAAACAGCCAAACCAGAACACATTAAAGAAGAATTAAAAAAAATGATTGAATGGTACAAAAAAAACAAGAAAAATTATGCCCTAAAACTAGCCTTTGATTTTCACTCAAAATATGAAACAATACACCCTTTTCGCGACGCAAACGGAAGAACAGGTCGCTTGATAATGAACAAAATATTAATGCAAAACCATTACCCTTTAATGCTTGTTTTTAAGGACAACAAACAAGCCTACTTTAACGCAATAAAAAAAGCACGAGAAAACAAAAACAAAAAATATTACCAATTCATGCTCGAACAGCAACTCAAATCATACCAACTGACAAAAAAAATTGCAGAAAAAAAACCGTGAAGAAAAGGAAAAGAAATAAATAGGCGAAAGAGAACAATTTTAAGAGTGGATTGAAAGATTAAGGCAATGGATACTAAAGTCTCCGGCTTAATTTTTTTGCCTGCTTTCCTTTACTCACTTGCTTTCTTTTATTCTTTTTAGCAGTTGCTATTTTGATTTTTTTTGGTTCCCTTGAAACGCTTGATTTTCCATAATTTTGGCCATTTGGGCTTCAATTGAATTTTTCTTTTTTTTCAAAACAATTAAAAACAATAAAGCCCTATTTTCTATCTCTATAATTGCTTTGCAATTGAATTGAATTATTGGTTTTTTTATGGGTAAAAAACTTCCGAGAAGGCTTCAAAGGTTTAACAGACAGGGCACTGAACCAACTGAAGAGGCAATGAAGGGACTTGATGAAAACAGATTTTCCTACAATCCTGAGGAACGCGAAAAGCGAACACCCGAAAAAAAAGTTTTAGGAAAGGAAGCATTAGGTAAGGAAATTGCAACAGAACTTGCCATGGAAGAGGTTCAAAGATTTAAAGACAAACACAAAAGGCTTCCTGAAAAAAAAGAATATGAAAGTATTTCTGAAAGCATTTATGCACAATTAAAAGACAAGGAGAAAAGAAAAAAAGCAGTTGAAAGACTTGAAAGAAAAAGAGGAAAAAGAACAGGAGAAAAAGGCACAGAAGAAAACAAAAAAGATACGATGAAAAAACACGGAAGACACAACCGTGGAAAAGAACAAGAAGAAGAAAAAGGATTTGGAAAAGACGAAACAGAAACAAGTCTTGACACAAGTCTTAAATCAGAAGAAAGTCTTGAACCAGAAGGAAGCCTTAGTGATGAAGAAATTAAGGGAATGAGTGTTGAAGACCTTTTTTCAAGCGACAAAAAAGGAAAAGAAAGTGTTGAATTTGGAGAGCTTGAAAAAATTGACGGCGGAGAATTTAGTTTGGAAGGACTTGAGGGAATGGAAGAAAAACCAAGTGCTTCGGAAAAATGTCCAAAATGCCATGCTGAAACAAAAACAGTTATTTTTTGTCCAGAGTGCGGAACTGCTTTTTGTGAAAAATGTGCAAAAAAAGTAGAAGTACAAGGCAATGTTAAAACATTTGTCTGCCCTGATTGCGGAAAGAAAATAAAAAAGTAAGCTGTATAAAGTTTCAGCTATTTGCAGAAATTGTTTCGTTTAATTCACAGTTGAGTTCTTCAAGCAATTCAGAATCTATTGGAGACGGAATCCACATTGTAAGATTAACTTCTGCAGGAGGATAACCAGGAATATCATTTTCGCTTATTTCAATAAATTGAATTCTTGCATTGCTTGGAGCACTTGCACCAATTCTTTCAACAAGCTTTTCAAGACTATTAAGGTTTGGAGGATTGCAGAAGTATATTTTTGCATTTCCATGCTGAATGCGACCGTCTTCAATTGTTGGTGCGTCTCTTGTATAAAGCATTACAAATGCAAAGTTTCTTGCATCAAATAAATAAAAGTAAAACATGTAATCAAAACCTGGAGCAATAGGCTGCATTATTCCATTAATGTTTTGCTTAAGCACTTCGGCAGTTTCTTCAATTTTTCCATTTTCTGCAAAATCTTCTTTTACAGCTGCAAGCAAATAATCAACTTCTGATGTTTCTTCAAGAGATTGTCCTGCAACTCTTGGAGTACTTGTATACAGAATGGTTTCAAGGGCACCTGTGGCATATTCTTTCCAGTACTGGTTTGAAACTCTTTCCTGCAAAGTAAGCCCGTAGTTTGAAGCATAAAAGAACAGCATTGTACTAATTATTGAAACTATTAAAAGAAAATAAAGAGCATCTGTAAGAGCAGCCTGACCTTTGTTGTTTAAGGGTTTTAGTGCTGTATGTCTGACTTTTATCTCCATGTTACCACCACCAAAAGCATTGGTCTTATATAAAATGAACCTCTGTCAGTGTTTGTAAATTCAAGAGCAATAGGAAAAGACCTTATGAAAAGATTTGAACTTGTAACACCAGGACTCATTTCTTCAAGGTCAACATTGCTGCAGATAAACTTTTCTCCTTCAACAATAAAAAATTTGTCTTCAAGGGTTTCAATATCAAGCCCTTCAAATACCTGCCCTGGTCCTGTTGAAAGCGGAAGCAATCCAGCCATAAATTTTACACCCCTTATACTTTGAGCCTCTGCACACCTTTGATTAAACATATCAATTCCTCTAAGATAGTTGCCTCCTTTTAGAGTGTTTCCAACACGAAGTACTGAGATTGCATCATCAAAGGCTCTGCTTCTTTGGTCAAAAATGTTCCAGGTAAAAGTAAAAACGTAAAAGAACATCATCAGGGCAAAAACTAGGGGAATAAGGGAGGGAAGGTCGTCCCCTATTGGACCAAGAAAACCTTTTGAACTATTCATTCCTGGCAAATTTTTTGGTTTCAATTAATTAACCCCACAAGTTATTCTTGAAGAACAATCTTCTGGTTTTGGAAAACATGATGATTCACGCGGTTCATCAGAACAGGTTGAAAGCCAGCATGATGCTCTGTCAAGGTTTACAACACACTGACTTGCTGAAGAAGAGCAGGCAATTACGTGCAAATATGTTTTTCCGTTGTAAACTTCTTTGATTAAAATCATGCTGTTTTTTGGGGCAATTCCTGTTGCCATTGGATCAAGGGTTAGTGAATCTTTTACAGCAATTCTGTCAACAGGGTCTGTTTCCCAGTCGTAGAAAATAATTTGGGCATTTATGTCAATACTGCTTGTGGCAATTATTTTGTCAGGTTCTTTTCTGCTTGCAATCTGAAAAATCAACGTACTTAGTTTTTCTTCCTTATATTCCACCGGTAAACGCTTTATGTTCATTACATAGTAAAAATATTGAGTTGGAGTCATGCCTCCAAAATACTTAAGTGATTCAGGAATTGTTACAGTAGTGGTGTGACAGAGTTTGTCATCGCCTCCGCCAACAAGTCCAAAAACAGATTCGCTGTAATCTTTAACCATTAGCTGGGCAAGGTTTCCTACAACAATTCCTGTAAGAGCAAACAAAAAAAAAGAAATTATTGCAAACATAACAGTTACAAGAATAAGTAAATTAAGTTTGCTTAGAGTAAATCCCATCATCTTTAATCAAATCCTTTGCACAACATGTTTAATCAAATCCTCATGCAGTAATATTAGCCTGTTTTTAAATAAGCACATATTGTTGGATACGTACTTGTAACCCCTGTCTTGTTTAGTAAAAGATATTGTCCTTGTACAATTTCGTCCCTGAAATCAATAAGTTCGTAATTTTCTTTATCAGGACAATTTCCGCCACCTCTTGTTGGAAAATCTGCATCAGGACTTATGTCAAGACAAAGACGTTCAGACATACCACCTGTATCATTTACTCCGCTGTAATAGTATTGTAATAAAGTACAAAGGTTTTTGGTTGCACCACAGTATTCTGCACAAAAAGCAGGTTCTCCATAATCCTGTATTTTTACTTTTTCATCTTTTGGATTATAACAGGTATTTAAAAGAAAAGTAATTTGCTGAGGACTTCTTTCAGTAACAACTGTTTCAATTTTGGTTTTCATTTCTTCAAGCTTTGCTCTTGTTTCATTAATGCATTTTTGTTCATTTAATTGATTCATTGCAATCAAACCAACAAAAATAACAAAGCCCATTATAATTACTGAAATAAGCAATTCAAACGGAGCAGATTCCTGTCCTTTGTTATTAACCATTTTAAGACCTCATTGATAAAAAGGCAGAAAGAAGTATTTAATGATTTGGATGAAGCATTGTTTGGACAAAAAGGCAGTGCAATTTCTGATTTTGAATAATTTTTGCACAGTTTTAAATGTTTAACACAAAACAGGCAACAGTTTTTTTTTGGAAAAAATTATACTGTTGGAACAACCCTTTTTACAATCTGCTGGCTTTGTCTAAACATTGGCTTTATTACAGTTATCAAAAGTAATGCTGCAATAATTAGTATTACCAGCATGTAAACACTGCTCCATTCACTTTGTGCTTTTTCCTCTTTTAGGAATGATTTAATTCCAGCCATGTAATAAGTTATTGCCGAAAGGCATATTTAAGGGTTTTGATTAAAAAAAAGAAAAAAAGTTGAGCTAATACTACTACAGCATTAGCTTCTCTTCAAAACAACAGCACAGCACTTGCCCAAACCGTCACATACTTGGCAGGCATCCTCAATACTTGTACCATTCCATTCGCCGTCGCCATCTTCAAGATTGTAGGCCTCAATATCGTCCATAAGCTCGTCCATATTAACATTGCAAACAACCGCAAGCCTTGCGGCCTGGTTACTGGAACCATGGTATACAAGCCTTTGATTTGGATCAGCATCCTCGCATCCAATGCATTCATAGCCGTTTTCAGAATCTTCTTCAAACTGCCCTGTGCTCATGCAAACCTGGTCTTTGCTTATTGGCAATCTTTCAACAAGAGCACTTGCTGCAAGCACGTCATCTGGCTTAAAAACCACTTCTGGCGTGTGTTTTAATGCACCTGGAGAACCAACAAGATCTGTTAGCAAAGACTTTGTTTCGTTCAAAGGACTTGCTGTAAGCCAGCCCATTGCCTGCATGATGATTGGAATCAAGATTGCAAGAATTGCCATTGCAATAATAGCTGCAATAAGCAATTTGAATGTGCTATATGCTTGTCCTTTTCTATTCAAATAAAATCACCTGATTAAAAAAAGGCTTTCTTCTATTTAAAGGTTACTTTTGTCAGTGTAGGAACCAGATTAGTCTTCTTCTGACAGGTCTTTTCCAAAGCTTACAATGCACCTATAGTCACAATCGTCATCATCGTCTTCAGAAAAGCATTGATAGTAAACAGTTGCCTGATATTGGGTTGTAAATTCAATAACACTTTTTTCATATTTTTTAAAAGCAGTTGAATCAAGAGAATCAAGTTCAACACATTCAAAATCAATACCTTCAACAGAACTTGCAAATGCTCTGTTGCTGTAAATAGAGCCTTTTTCAAAAACAAGGTCTTTGGCAACAATTGTGCTTCCATCAGGACTGTTTACTGCATTTTGAAAACCCCTGTAAAGGCTTTGTTCACTCACAGTATACTGAATGCGTTCAACCTGAGAAATTACTGCAAAGATTATTACCAAAATAAAAACAACAAGAACAATTTCTACAATAAGCCTAAAGCCTGCGCCCTCCTGTCCTTGTTGGTTCAAATTAAATCACTGCCCATGTGCTACCTTGCTGGTTCAGATTGTACTTTTTTTTCATCCAAAAAATCCTCCGACCATAGTACTGCTTACAATTACTGAAACAAGGAATACTGCAACAGCAATTGGCAAAGCTTTTGCAAGATTTATAAAAAACAAAAGCTTGTTGTCTTCCTGAATTTTTGTAGTAAAATAAGTCATTATTATTACAAGCTCTATTACGTAAACTCCTACAATTAAAAGAAATTGAATTGGAGTAACCATTGCAGAAAGAGAAGCACCTGTTACATTCAAACCCATTCCTGAAACATCCGGAACATTGAATGGAACAGAACCAGAAACATTTCCCAAAGTGTCAAGAGTCTGATTAATGTTACTGTTGTAAATTGTGGCAAGTGTCAGCATTACAACCTTTTGCAAAGCAGTTGTTACTCCCAAAACAATCGGAGCAATAAAAATTGCCATTGTGCTCATCATTCCGGTTGTGTCAGAAATTAAAACCTTTAATGTTTCGTTGACCTTTTCACTGTTTCTAAGCTGTAAAGAAAGAGAAATTAAAGTTCTTGCAGCAACATTGACTCCAAGCTTTACTGAATCAACCATTATTTTCATTCCTGTTTGAATGGTTTTACTAGGAATGTTTCTCAAACTACCATAATTTTTGTCAAAAACAGCTGCCTGCAATGGCAAACCCAAAAGCTCAATGTTTTCAACAGTTTTTCCAAACACTGCCTGTGAAATTTTAAAATCCGGAAGAAATCTACTGGTATGTTTTAATGCTTCTTCAACAGGTTTGTTTTCTCCAAGTCTTGAAGCAAGAATGTAAAGACTGTCTTTGAATTCTGATTCCATTTTTAAAATTTCAATCTGTGCTTTTCTTTTGTAAATATTCTTATAGAAAACAAACAATGCACCTGCACAAACAATTGTCAAAAGCAATCCAAAAGAAAGACCATAAGGTGTTACGTCATTCTCAGGCTTTGAAAAAAAGTTTATCTTTTCAACCTGCAAAAGGTCATATGCCTTTTCAGGCCCGTACTTTAATGAAAGCTTTTGGAAAAATGGACCGTCGTCGTCATAATAGTTTGCTTCCTTGCCATCTCTTGCCATTACCTCTGCAATTGTCTGATCTCTTGGCAAAAGCTGAAAACCTGTTTCGTCTTCTCCATACATAATAGCCGGTGGAATTCCCTGATTTGAAATTAAAAAA
>DAOWAC010000011.1 GCA_030634785.1 Chloroflexota bacterium
ATCCTTAATTATATCATCAAGGATTGCGTCACTTATCTGGTCACAGACCTTGTCAGGATGCCCTTCGGTCATGGCTTCGCTTGTGAACAAAAATTTTCCGTCTCCTGTCCTCATTTACTCATCAACTCCAAAAAAATTAATTCATTATTTTAAGAAAAAAAAGGCGGATAATGCTTTTAAGTAATTGCAAAATGCCTTAATTATTCCAATAAGAATAAGATTAAAAGACTTTTTGGTATACCTATAATCCTATGCTTCCAGACCTAAGTGAGATAAAGGCAAGGCGTATTTCAGCAAGGTTGACACAAAGTCAGCTGGCTGAATTAAGCAATGTAAGCCAAAGCCTTATTGCAAAAATTGAATCAGGAAATATTGAACCAAGCTTTGGAAGGGCAAAAAAGCTTTTTGACTGCCTTACAAGATTAAAACTGGGAAAGGAAAAGCAGGCAAAAGAAGTTATGACAAAACCAGTAAAGTTTGTGAAAGCCCATGAAAGTCTGAAAAAAGCAATAAAGGCATTGGAAAGACATGGATTAAGCCAGTTGCCTGTTTTGGATAAGGGAAAGCAGGTTGGAAGCATTTCGGAAAAAAGCATTTTGGCAAAAATTAATTCAAGCCCTAGAATTGACGTTGAAAAAGCAATGGCAGAAGAAGCAATGGAAGAGGCTTTGCCAACAATTCAGACAAATACCCCAATTTCAGCAATAAACCAGTTACTTAACTTTAATGCAGCTGTTTTGGTAGTAGAAAAGGGCAAAAGTGTTGGAATTATAACAAAATCTAATTTGCTGGAACAGATGCTGAAATAGACACCAGACCTTGTTTCAGTACCAAAAACACTCCCAATCGAAAGCTTTTTATTAGTCATCAGGGGCTATTATATATAACAAAGCAAAGTGAATTAGTTAATTTGATACATAACTGCTTTGTTAGGGGAGGAGTTAAGATTGCATAAAAGCCTTTGTGCCATAGCATTAATTCTACTATTTTGCAGCGTAAGCGCACAAGCAATTTACATTAATTCTCCTTCAACTATTATTATTCAGCAAGAGCAAAAGGACTTGCCTGTGACAATTAGAAATGATGAAGAAATTGCACAGGATTTTTCTGCAAAACTTATTGCGCCATTTGAAGCATTTGTTTCTCCTTCAAGCGGAAGCCTTGCAGTAGGACAAAGTACTATTTTAAGCCTTTCAATCAGTCCAAGTGAGGAATTTGAAGGAAACAGTTTTGAAACAACTTTGGAGATTCAGATTGGGGAAGAAACAGCATTCAAAAATGTAAGGGTTATTTTTAAAGAAACAATAGAAGAGGAAGAAGAGATTGTACCACAGTCAATTGGAACAGGTCTGTTTAACTTTGCAGACTTTGGAAATTTTACAGAATCAGTTTTTACGCTGGAGAATGCACTTAATGCAGTTCTTGCAGTTGTTGCGGCGATTCTTTTAATTGCATTTATTTCACGTTTTGTAAAACGAATGGAGGAATCAAAATGAACAAAGGTTTTCTTACAGTAATTGCAGCAATCTTAGTAGTGCTTCTTGCTTCAAACGCATTTGCATCAATTGCATTGCTTCCAAGCATGAAACAGGCAAATATTTCAAGAAACGATTCAATAGGACTTCAGTTTCAGCTAAAAAATACAGGCTATGAAAGCACATGCATTGACCTTGAAACAGAACAAAATGATGCTTATATTGACACAGGACTTATTGACAATCAAATATGCCTTAGTGGAGGCGAGTCAACAAATATTACAATTACAATAACAACCGAAAATGCTCCAAGGGGATTGCAGCGTGTAGAACTTAAAGCTGAATCAGACCAAGGAGACGCATATGCTTTTGTTTCAATTTATGTTGCAGAAGAACCAGAAATAGAACTTGTTGTATATACAAATAATGTTTGCAGAGGCAAAGAAGATTATGTGAACGTTTTGGTTAGAAACAACAGTGACGAATTCAAAGAAGTTAAATTGCAGGCAGAAAACGAAATGCTTTTGCCATATTTTGAAAGACAAGAACTTGACATGATTCCTTTTGAGGAAAGATATGTTGAATTGAAAATCTTCCCGTCACCTTACAGTTCAATTGGAAGACACTATATCAGCATGTACGCAATTACTGATGACGAAACAGTTAAGGAAACACTTGCAATTGATGTAGAAGACTGTGAAGAAGAAGAAATAGCTGAATTTTCTGTTTCAATTTCTTCACCATGTTTTATTGTCGAAAAAGAAAAAAATGAAAGAATTTATTTTGAAGTAAAAAACAGACTTGAAGAAGAACAACGGGTTTTCTTCAGTGTCGGAGGCGAACTTTCAGCAAATTTACAAACTTCAAGTGCATGGCTTGAAGAAGACGAACAAAGAGCATTTTATTTTGAAGTAAATGCTGCAAGTGACGCAAGAGTAAAAGATTATGATCTTACATTGCATGTCTGGAATGCAGACCATAGCATTGAAAAAGAAATTTGTGTCAGACCTTTAAGAGAACATAATTCAAACATTGTTGTTGAAGAAAACAACCTTGAAATAATTTCATGTGGAAACGCTGTCTTTGTAGTTAGCTTGAAGAATTTAGGAGACTATAGTGAAGACTTTGAACTTGAAATTGAAAACGACAATGACCTTATTAAAACAGTGCTTTCAGAGAATGATTTTGAACTAGAAAGACACTCTGAAAGAGAAGTTTATGTAAGCGTTACAGCAATGGAAGGACTTGCAAAAGGAAGTTATAGCATTACATTAAAAGCCGAAACCAGAGGCGACGACTTTGAAAAAACCCTCAGGTTTACAGTTGTTGAAAAAGACGAAATCGTAATAGAAGACGGTCTTAGAATACTAAGCTATATAGGCAATCTTGCAATAGATGCAAATTCAGAAAAAGAGTTTTTGGTTGTCTTAAAGAATTATTCTGATGAAACAATTGAAGGAATTTCAATTAGTTTAACAGGTTTGCCTTCAGGAGTAAGTGCTTCTGAAGAAAACAATATTTCAATTCCTGCAGGAGCAGAAAGACAAATCAGCCTTTTGATAAACGCAGGACCTAAAACAGCAGGACAATATAGTGCAGTATTGCAAGCAAGAAACAGCAATTACAGCAGTGCAAAAAATATAAGCGTCGTGATTTCTGCCGCAGAAGAGAAAGATGAAACAATTGGCTTTGGTTTGACAGGATTGTTTGCATTAGGCAGAGATATTGCATTTACAGGACTGCTATTAATAGTTGTTATTATTGCCAGTCTTTTACTGGCAAAGGTTTTTAAAACACCGCAAGAAAAAGAAATATGGAGGAGACAATACAATGGTTAAAAAAATTATTTTGGCAATAGCTTTGCTTTTCTTAATTGGAACAGCAAGCGCCCTAACACTAACAGGTGATTTTTCGCTTGAAACAAACTGTGCAGTGCCTGACAAAGCAATGTATACTCTGCACAATGATTCAGGAACAACAAAAACATATACAATAAGTGCAATCGGAGAAAACAACGATTGGATAAACATCAACGGAGTTTGGATTGGAGAAACACCATTGATTGTAACATTATCAAACGGAGATTCTGAAGAACTTTATGCTTTTGTAAAGCCAAAATCATGTTATGTCACTCCAGGAGAATATACTATTGTAATAGATGTAAGCGGTGAAAGAAAAGAAATAATTGTTGTTGTTGTGGAAAGCAGATTGCTTGAACTTGACACAACACCAGAAAGCCTGAAGGTTTCACAATGTGAAAAAGCAGAATTTGATATAAGAGTAAAAAACACTGGTAAAATGGATGAAACTGTTTTGCTTGATGTTGAAGGATTGCCAAATGATTGGACAAGACTTAGTGTTAGCGAAATGTTTTTAGAAGAAGGAAAAACAAAAACAATAACTCTTGAAATTCAGCCAGATTGTGATGCAGAAATAAAAGAATACGAATTCAGTATTAAAGCAGGACTTAGAGGAACATCATTTTTTACAATTGAAAATGTATCTTTTGAAATAGAAGACAAACAAGGAATAAACATTACTGCTGCTGAAATGAATGCCTGTAAGGAAAAAATTATGCAGAAAACAATAAAAGTAAAAAACAACGGATTGTTAGAGGATGAAATTCAATTAAGCGTTGAAGAAATTTACTGGGCAAAAGTTGAACCTGCAAACCTAACACTTAAAGCAGGTGAAGAAAAAGAAGTTTCAATAATTTTTACAAAAACAAATATGGAAAAAGGAGAATATACTTTCAACATTTTAGCAAAATCTGCAAAATTCAACAAAGAAACAAACAAAGAAATTTCCGTAAAACTTCAGGATTGTTACAATATTTTAATAACTGAAACAAAAATTAACGGCGAACTTGAAGGAAATTCAAAAACATGCATTGGAGAAAAAGCAGCGTATGAATTTGCTTTGAAAAACGATGGTCTTCAACCAATTACAGCAGAAATAGCTGTGCTTGGAATTGATGCAGTTGTTTCTCAGAAAAATGTTGAAATTGCAAACGGAAAAACGGCAACTGTAAAAGTTGAAATAGATATTGCAGGAGAACAAACAGGAGAAAAAGTTTTTACTCTGCAAATAAAAGGAGAAAACTTTTCAATGCAAAGAGATTATACTCTTACTGCAGAAGACTGCTATGGTTTTAATGTTGACTGGGATGGTTTGAATGAAGAAATTGAACTGGATGCTAATTGCAAAAGCGAACCATTTACAATAAAGGCAGTAAACACCGGAACAAAAAGTCAAAATGTTGTGGTTTCTGTTTCAGGAGCTGAATGGATTTACTTTGAACCAACACAAACAGGAATTGAAGCAGGAGCAGAACAGGAAATATACTTTTATATGGCCCCCACTTATGACACAAAGGAAGGAAAGCATACCGCAACCGTAACAATCAGGGGAAAAAATCAAACATTCAGAAAAGAACTAAACCTTGTTGTATATGGTGGACTTTATGCAGAACTTGGAACAGCAAGTGTTGAAACAGATGCTGATGTAATAGAAATTCTTGAAAGAACTGAAAGGTCAGTAAAGGTTTCTTTACAGGTTTCAAACGACGGCAATTCAATGATTAGAATTTCAAAAATTTCTTCACAGGATTTTAATGCAGGATTTGAATTTGAAGAAATACTGCTTAATCCAGCTGAATCAATAGAAGTTCCAATGACATTGTATATTGGAGAAAGTGAAGAAAGACAATTTGACCTTGTTTTAAAGATTGAAACAGACAAGGGAACAATGGAAAGAAAAATAACAGTTGACTTAGACAAAGAATCAGAAGAACAAGATGTTTTTATAGGATTGTTTGGATTGGGAGACGCAAGTGACCTTGCCCTTGCAGGAATTGTTATTGCAGTAATAATTGCTTTTGCTGCAATTGCCCTCAAAGCAGAAACTAAAGAAAAGCCAAGAGGCGGACTAACAAACCTTACAAAAGACGTTCAAGAACTTCCTGGAAAAAAACTTGAAGAAATAGGCAAGCACAGAAAAGAAACAGTAAACAAAAACAAGCAGCAGGGAAAAGCAAGCAATAAAACAAAAAACAAAAGCAACCTTCACGATATAGTAAAAGAGGTTAAGAAAAAACACCCTGTAAAGAAAACAAGCAAGAAAAAGACCTCTTTAAGTAAGAAAAAGTGAATTTAAAACTGTTTTTTTGGGGGTCTTGAAAAAGGCTCAAAACTTATTTTTTATAAATGTTGTCGTGGTGGTCAAAGTCAAGAAACAGGATGGATTTTTTTTCCTTAACATATTTGAATGTTAGCACAAAGCTTTTGTCAAGGTGAACCCTTTTCTCAGTTCTTTGCCCATATTTTAGATTTTTGTAATGCTCAATTGTGCTTTCATCAGAGTTTATAATCTGCTTTACTTTTTTGTAAATTATATCTGCCATAGGCACAGAAGCTGGCTACTAAAGCCTTCCGCCCTTTTTTAAAATCCTTGCCTTAAGACCACCAAACTTTGCCTTAACCCGTTTTATTCTTGTCCCCATCAAATCACCTAAGCAAATCACTTTGACAGATCTTCCACAAGGCTTTTGCTGATGGAAGCAAGAGGATCTAATAAAGGTTTGTCAACCACTATAGGTATTGGGCCAACAACAGGGTCATCAACAAAGCCCGGAAATGGAACATTCATTGCAGCATCGTTAGATGCTGCGGAAGTAGTCCAAGTAATGTTTACTGGCACAGCTGCTGAAACAAACAATGCCAGCATCAGAACAACCAAAATAATCAAAAGCTTGTATTTCATTTAACTGCCGCCTCCAATTAAGTTTTCTGCTTTTATTAAATCGCTTGTACCAGTTGCAGCCTTTACAGTCTTATCACCTGCTTTAAATGAAGCAACGTTTAAGATGTATTTGCCGCCAACTTTTACGTCTTTCAAAATAATAAAGTTTTCACCAGATACCTCGTGTGTAATTTCCCTGTTTGTTCCTGACTCTTTCACTGTCAAATTTTCATTAATTTTTGCAATTGGATTGCTTACAGTTCCTTTCAGCGGCGAAATCCAGTCAGTGAATTTAACCTTTACGTTACCCGTTTCTGCACCTGCAGGCGGCGTAACTGAAGTTTCATAATATTTTTTCAAAATATTAACATATTCATCTCCCAGCCTTATTTTGACTTCCTGAACATAGGTTCCGTCAGACCAACCGGCAAAGTGGTCAAGGTAAAGCATCATTTGGACGCCTGAACTGCTATGAGTACGCCAGTTATCAACAGTATCTTCTTTGAAATTTATTGTTTCATCCAGTTTTCCCAAAACCTTTACATCAAAATTTGCTGAACCAGAAACCCCTGCCCAACTCAGCCAGCCAAAAATGCCACCGCCTGTATCAAAGACTTCAGCGAGGTCAAGAACAATTATCTTTTCACCATGCTCTTTTCCAGCAAATACAATGGAACACTCTCTTTCAAAACATGCAATTTCTTCAGCAAAGTCTTGCTCGTTGGGATCTAATTCCGAAATATAAAAAATTTTTTCAACAGTTTCTGTAGGCACAGGTCTTTGCCCCTCCATTTTTTCCTGCAGGCTTTTTGCGCTTTCGTTTGCAACAAATGCCTTTAGTTTTGGCACAATGCTTGCAGGCAATTCAATTTTTAATTCTTTTACGCTGACACAATTGCCTACATTGCATTCGTCAAAAAACAGGTCAAGGTTTATTTTGGAATTAAAAATTGTTTTTTCTTCGTGTTTTTGTTCCGAAAAATTTAAGGTTTCTTTTGGAAAGCCACCTACCACACTTATTTCAAAGGGCATTATGTCACGGTCTTCGTTGTAAGTTTTGCATTCAATTGTTATAACTACAACATCTTTGTTGATTAGCTGGATTTTGTCATTGTTTTCATAACAATCCACATTTGGTTTAAATTGCTGCCAGTTTGGCTGTAATTCAATAGGCAGGTTGAATGTTGACGAAAAAACTGCAGGAAGCAAAAGAATTAAAATCAAAAACAGGAAAACTTTGCGCATTTTTAGATTCCTCCACAGCTTTGTTTCAATTCAGTTGTTGCTTCTTCCATTTTAAACTGGTTTTCAGCAAGCTCTACACCAATATTGATTACAGTAACTTTGTCAAGATTGGAAGCCTGGCTTTGGGAAGGATACTGTGCATTAAAAGATGAAATTGAAGAGTCAATGTTTTCCAGCAAATCCATTCTTTCCCTGCCAATCAAGTCCCTGCTTTCAAACAAAACAGTATAAGCGCAATAATCGCTCAAATTTACAGCCGAAACGGCATCAAGCTTTGCATCAAATTCCTGGTTTTTTTTTGCAAAATCAACAAAATCAATGCAAATATCCGTTACTTCAATCAAGGCGGCTTTACTTTCAGAGTTATAGCTGTTTAAATTACTTTTAAAATTTTGCAAATCAGAGTTAATGGATGAAAGCTGGACAGTGTCTAAAGAAGTTAAATCAGCAATAAAACCAGGATTAAACAATTCAATGCCTTTTGAATCAAAAATATCCTTTAAGTTATCCAATCCTTGGTCAAAATCATTTCCCAGAACAGGTCCAGGCTCTGGCACGGGAATTGTTGCCTCAGGCACCAAAAAGAATGCTGTTGCCACAACAACCAATATTGTAACAATTATGCTAAGATTCCTGTATCTCGAGTCCATTATTTATTTCTCCTATTAATCTAATAAATTACTCTTTTATGTTATATAATAAGGTTGTGTTTTGAGTTTGAGACAAGCTCCTTTTTAATTTTTTCAGGCATTAGGGTATTAGTATGGGAGAAGAAACTGTTGATGTAGCCATTATTGGAGGCGGTCCTGCCGGAATTACTGCAGCATTATATGCCAAAAGAAAAGCTTTGAATGTAAAGGTTTTTGAAACAAAAGCAGTTGGAGGACAAACCGCTGATGCTATCTGGGTTGAAAACTATCCAGGAATAAAAAAAATTAGAGGAATGGAATTAATGCAAAAAATGGCAGAACATTTGAAAGAATTTGGAGTAGAACCAGAAGAAGCAGCAGAAGTTACAGGCGTGAAAAAGAAAGGAAACCTGTTTGAGCTTGACATTGAGAACGGAGAAGAAAAATTGCTTGCAAAAAGTATTATACTCTGCACAGGAAGCAAGTACAAGGAACTTGGCGTGCCAGGAGAAAAGGAATTTTATGGTAAGGGCGTGAGTTATTGCGCTACATGTGACGGACCAGGCTTTAAGGACAAAGTTGTTGCAATTGTCGGCGCAGGAAATTCAGGAGCAAACGCGGCATTGTTCTTTGCAGGCATCTGCAAAAAAGTTTACTTAATTGAATTTAATGAAAAGACTGGTTTTGATTCTGTTTACGCACAGCCAATAAACGCAGAAGCAAAAATTGAGCTAATGCTAAATACACAGGCTGTTGAAATTGAAGGCAAGGAAAAAGTTAACGGCATTAAAGTAAAGGACAGGAAAGGCAACGAAGAAAAAATGCTTGCTGTTGAAGGAGTCTTTGTTTATATCGGAAGCGTTCCGCAAAACAAAATCGCAAAACAGTTAGGATTAAAGCTTGATGGAAAAGAATTTGTCAAAATTGGAAAAGGAAACGAAGCAAGCATTAAAGGAGTATTTGCCGCAGGCGATATTACCGGAGAACTTGCACAAACAATTGTTGCCGCAGGTTCAGGCGCAATTGCTGCTGTTTCGGTTTTTGAATTTTTGAAAGGGTTGAAGTGAACAAATATGGTTGAACTAAACGACCAAAATTTTTATTATAAAAACATCGGTGGCAGGTTACTTGGCAATAAAGCAAGAGAAGACATTATTCTTGAAGAGCTTGCAAAGCTTGACAGAAACGATTTCTTTCTGGAGGTTGGATGTGCTCAGGGTTATTTTGAAAAAATTGCAAGAAGGTTTTGCCAAAATGTTTTTGGAGGCGATTATACTTATGAAAAACTTCCTGTTCCGGAAAAAGAATTTGCAGGATGTCATTTTATAGGAATAGATGCTGAAAAGCTTCCATTCAAAGACAATAGTTTTGATTTTGTTTTATGCACAGAAGTTTTAGAGCATGTTCCAAAATGGGGAAAGGCGTTTGAAGAATTACAAAGGGTTGCAAAGAAAAAAATTCTTGTTACAGTTCCATTGGAAAAAGGAGTTTTTTGGCAGACAGTAAGCATCTTCAGAGGAATGCATACAAGAGGCCACTTGCACAAAATTGGAAGCAGCGATTTAAAACAAGGAATTGGCAAGGAATGGAATATTGTAAGACACGAAGTTGTTGCAACTCCAAGCAGACATGTAAACAAAGTTGTTGGAAAAAAATTTGGTGAAAAGATTGGAATATACACAGCCCTGCTTTTTGAAAAAAATGAAACAAAGCCCAAAACAAAAGCAAAAAGAAAGTAATTTATATAACATGTTATATAAGATGTTATATACTTAGAGGTTATTTTAGATGCGAATAAAACTAACATGTGTTATCGGGTGCCTTAAAGGCACGAAGATAGCACTCGCACCAGCTTGTTGCGTTTTGCGCAACGGCGTTGCCGGAGCGGCAACAAGGAGTGACGGCTTATGAAACATTATTCTCTTGTAATTGACCCAAAGCTAGTAAAACAAATTGACAAGCTTGTCAAAGAACATGGCTTATTCAGCAGCAGAAGCGATTTTATCAGAGACGCTATTAGAGCAAGACTTATTGAGGTTAGAAAAAGCCTTTTGAGCAAGGAATTAGAAAACGTTGATGAAGAAGAACTTGAAAAAGAAGAAAAAGTAATAGAAACAGCAATGGAAGAATTGGACGAACACAAGTATGAGGGTGTACACTAATGGTAAAGAAAAAGGTTTTACAAAAGCATACGCAGTTTGCAATGTTTCCAGAGTCTAAGCCAAATCCGCAGGAATTTTCAAAAAAACTAGGGGAACAAGGCATTGTTGCAAAAACCGTGAAGAGAAAAAAACCTGCAAAAGGCAAGCCTATGACAATTAATGTAAGGGCAGAAATTGCAAATGCTTATGGAATTTTATACAAGGCAAAAGGCGTAAATGTGAATGGATTTATTGAGATTTTGAAAAAGGCACCTTTGCTGGATGCCAAAGCAATTGTAAAAAACCAGGCAATAATTTTGCAGTCTGGAAAAAGCAAGAGAGAAATGCAGAGTATTGGAAAGGCTGTCAAAATAATTGTCTATTTTGTAAACAGGCAAAGAAAAAGAGAAGAGCTTGCAAAGGCTTATGGTCCAAGCAAAGCAGATTTTGTTGAAAAAAGCCAGCAACAAAGGCAGCTGAAGGACATTATAGGGAAATGATGTTTTGAAATCACTGTTTTTTAATTGTTTTATATATTAATATATTGGGTATGGGAAAGGTAATTGTTTCAGCAAAAGGAAATGAATACTCATTAATTATTCCACAGAATGCATTTAAGGAATTGAATCTTGACGAAAATTCCTATTATGAAATTACCAAAGCAAAAGAAGGCATTTGGATTTTAACTGTATCTGAGAAATCTGTTCAAAAAGAAAATCCTTTAGATGAAAAGATTTTTACACTGCTTAAGAAAAAGAATTTGACCGACAGGGTTGAAGAAAAGTTTGAAACCTTTTTAAGCAAAGAAGAACTTGTTCGCTTTAATGAGCTTTTGAAAGAAGGCACAATTATTGCATTCAAGCTTAGTCCAAAATACAAAAGGGCTGTTTACAAAATAAGAGAAGAAATTGAAAAAAATACAAAAATGGATTCAAAAGTAAAAAAAGAAACCAGTAAAGGAAAAGACACCGGCATTGAAGGAAAAAAAATCGAGGAAAAAAAACTTGGAGAAAAGGACTCTGAATCATTTGAAACAAAAGAAAAAAGACCAGACGAATACACTCTTGAAAAAGACGGCTTTCTTATATTCAAAAATTCACAGAATGCAAAAATTTTAAGTGTCAAACTCAAAAAAGAAATTGACGACGGCAAGATAAGGGGAATTAAAAGCTTTGACGGATTTTATTACGTTGTACAAAATCCAGTATATCAAAAATACAGAACAGATGTTCTTTCTGCAATAAAAGAAAAAGCAGCTGGAATTGCAGGAATTGCAGAACATATTGGAATCAGCAAAATGCTTGCAAGAGTTGTATGCGAACTTTTAAAAGACGAAGGTGAAATAATTGAAAAAAGGAAAAACAATTTCCAGGCAATCTAAGAAAAACGAAAAAAAGTCTGCTGAAAAAAAGGCAGTAAAAAAAAGCACTATAGATGCTGAAGAAGAAAAGTCAAAAGGTCCAAAGATTCTTGTACCATTGCTTTCAAAAAAGGAAGGAGAAGAAGAGTTTATTGAAACTGTTGCTCCAGGCGCAGGAGAAATAATTCTTTTACTGGTTATTGACACTCATGCAATGGCAGGAGGTTTTGGTTTTGCAACAGGAGAAATTGCATTAGGCAATGCTTTAATGCAAAAAGTCAAAATAGCTTTTGGAAAGAAAAGAAAGACCTGCAATGATATAATTGAATGGGGAGACACTGCAAACAAAATAGAACATTTTGCTGAATTAAAACAGATTGAAAAAATTTTTGTAATAAAACAAAATAATGATTTTTTCAAAAAGCTTTTGAAAGACATGAAAGAAAAATTGCCAGAAATTGAAATTCACGAAATTGAATTGAGTAAAGCAGAATGATTGAAGAAAGTGAATTGACTGAAGCAAAATAGATACAAAAAATTAAATTGAGTAAAGCAGAGTAATTAACCGTAAACTATTTTTTTTGCTTTTGGCAGATTCTTTTTTGCTTTTGCCTGATGTGCTTTTAAAAATTTTCCCATATAATCAATTGTAAGCTTTTTGCATTCACCACAAAGTCGTTTGCCTGATTTGCACTTTTCCAAAATGTCTTTTAACTTTGCATCGCTTTCCAAATGAAACAAATCAAGTTCGTACTTTTTACAAATTTCCGGCCTGCCACCAAGCTTTCTTTGCTCTTCAGCTGTTGGCATTCCACCAGTAAAACAATTATTGATTTTTTTCTTTGCATC
>DAOWAC010000002.1 GCA_030634785.1 Chloroflexota bacterium
ACTTTTTCCAGCTCAGCTTCTTTGGATTAATCTTTTAACTGATGGTCCGCCTGCTCTTGCGCTTGGGATTGATCCCTGCAATCCGCAAATAATGAAACGAAAACCTAAGAAGAAAAAAGAGGGTGTAATAAACAAAAGGCTGGCTTATTTAATTGCAGGCATTGGAGTCTGGATGACTATTCTTTTAACTGGCGTGTTCTTTATTGGTTTTTCTTTTGGAGGAATTGTTCTTGCGCAAACAATGCTTTTTACTGGATTCATTCTTTACGAGTTTGTTAGAATTGCAGTAATAAGAAATCAGGAACACATTGGTCTTTTTGAAAACAAGTGGCTTGTTTACGCAGTGTGTTTTTCGTTGTTTTTACACTTGGTTCTCTTATATACTCCATTAGGCGGCCTTTTTTCCTTGGTTCAGCTTAGTTTGTTTCCAATAACACAGCTTGAAATATTCTTTTGGGCAGTTCTCCTTGGAGGCGTTGCAATTGGTTGGATTGGAGCAATTATAATAACAAAAGCTGTTGTAAAAGCAACGCCTATTGAGAATGTTTCCGGAGAGGCGTTGTTTAAATTTTAGTGGGTTTATTCTGCAAGTTCGCCTTCGTGTGTAAATAGTACAACCTTTTTGACGCCTTTTAGTGCTTTGATTTCTTGCAGTAGTTTGTTTTCTTTATCTTTTTTGACTCTTGCTTCAATTGTCTTTTCGCCTTCTTTTTCGTCTATTGAAATGTTTCTTGTTCTGTACTTTTTGCAGTTGTCTTCTAGTATTTTTTCAAGTTTTGGGTCGTCAATTCTGCTGTATTTTATCATTAAAATATATGGTAGGTGTTTTACCGGAACTCTTTTTGCCATTAGAATCATTATTATTCCCATAAAAATTGTCAAAGTTATTGAAAGCTGGAAGAATGCTACTCCGTTCATTATTCCGATTGAAACTGCCCAGAAGAGGAATGTTACATCTTTTGGATCTTTTATTGCTGTTCTAAATCTTATGATTGATAGTGCTCCAACCATTCCGAGTGAAAGAGCAAGGTTTCCTGTAATTGTCATCATGATACCTGTTACAATTAAGGCAGTCATAATAAGTGTTATTGAAAAGTTTTTGTTGTACATTACTCCTGAAAAGGTTTTTTTGTAAACCAAATAAATAAAGGCTGCCAGAAGGAATGAAACAAGTAGGTTAAGTAACATTGCTCCAATATTAATGTTTGTTCCAAGTCCAAGTCCTTGTTGGTTGATTGCTTCTGCAAAAATTGTTTGAAATGTCATTTGGTCAACCATTTAAAAAAACCTCAAAAAACTTCTAAAAACCTCAAAGATATCCTATTCTGTTGTCAAGTCTTCCAATACAGTATTTGCTTATTGCACTGTTACAATTTTTCATTAATACAATTGATTTAAGCCAGTCTGGCATAAACCTGTCAAATTTTATTTCTAAGACAACAAGTTTTTTGCTTAGTAAAGGCTTCATAAAAAGTAACTTGTCAAACATATTTAAATTTATCGAATTTGCTCTAATGTTCCTGTCAAAGGTTATTCTGACATTATTGAAGTCATAAACAAAGGCGTTTCTTTCATAGTCTATTATTACTACTGGTTTGTATAAAAACTTTCTGAATTCCACATAAATTTTTCTTGCAACTTTGTTGTCGTAATCTAGTAACACTTCGTAATTTCCTAAAGCCAATTCTTCTGCGTCTTCTTTTTTTATCCAGAGACTTTCTTTAATTATACAGTCTCCTATTTTGTTTTTTATTTCAAGTTTTGATTTTTTGCCTACAAAATCGTAAATTCTTATTCTTATTTTTTTTCTTGTTTCAACGCCTGCCATTTTTTCTTCAAAAGCCTTGTTTCCAAGACTGTCAAAGTACAGGCTTCTGATAAAGTAGCCTTTGCCTTTGTCATGGCTGTCTCTTTTCAAAATTTTTTCCAAAGCAGAACTCATTGTGATAAAATCAGAATAGTTTATATAATATTTGTGTTCTTTTCTTTTAACTTCGAGTCCTGCAGTTTTTTGCAAATCTTTTTTTTTCAAACTTTTTTTTTCAAGTTTTTGCATGTTTGTTTTTTGCATGTATGTTCACTTTTTTTGTTTTTCATTTCACTTTTTTTATTCTTTTGCTTTAAGTATTTTTTCTAGTCCTAGAACATTGTTCTGACTTGTCATTGTTTCAAGCGAGTTCAATTCCTGTGCTGTAAAAGAAATATTTTTGTAGTCTGATTTTTTGTCAAGGTCTATTTTGTCATTGTTTTTTTCAAATGTATTTTCGTAAATGTAAAAGTTTGCTCCGTTAAATACTTGCTTTTTTTGATATGCTGCAATTGCAATATTGTTGTTTTTGAAAGTGTTTTTTATGAAGAATGCGGTTGATGAATCTTTTACTGCGCTTCCCATATTGTTTCCTTCAATCATATTGTTATATATGATGGCAAAGCTTTCTTCTCCGATTGAAATTCCTTTGTCTTTAAATCCTTCAAATAAACTTTCTTTCACCAGTATTGTGCTTCCGCTTATGTCAAGTCCGTCTCCGTTTGCATTTTCACTTTTTGCCTGGAACGTGCTATCTTTTATTGTTCCTGTGCAAAAGTCTAAATCTACTTGGTCTCCGTAGTTTGCACTGAATTCTGTTCCGTTTATTAATACTGTCCCGTATTTTGCATTTAGTCCGTCGTCTGAACTACTTTTGTTTATGGTTGAGTCTATTAGTTCTAAATCAGAGTGGTATACTGATAGTTGTCCTGAGAAAAATATTCCGTTTATGAAGTGTTCGCTTCCGCCACTTATTTGCAAATTTTTAATTGTTGTTTTGCTGTTTGTTCCGTTTCCTATTATTCCAAATACCCCAAAAGCATTGTTTAGGTCAAGTCTTGAAATTTCAACAGGATTTTCTTCTGTTCCCTGGATGTCAATGTCTGAGTATGAAACAATTGATTTTTCTGAAGCAATTTTTATTTTTACACCAGCATCTATTGCAATTTTAAGTTCTTTTGGAATTATTGTGTTTTCTTTTATTTCATATGCTCCTTCAACTAAGTGCAGTGCGCCTTCTTTTTCGTTAAAGATTAGTTCTGGATTCATTTCTAAAAATTCTTCTTTTGTTTGCTTTTGTAATTTTGAGTAATCGCTTCCTATTTTCGCTATTGCAAGATATACAAATCCGTTTGGTAAAATTTCTCCAGTTTCTGTGTTTTCCATTTCAATTTCTACACTGTTTATGTCAACAGAATTTTGAAAAGTTATCTGGTATTCAAACACTGTTAGTATTGCTTTGTTTTTGTCATCAAGGCTTGCCTGTAAACTATCCTGACTTATAATTGGACTTATTTCTATTTCGTTTTCTGTTATTGCAAGTTCCTGTTCTGTTCTATTTTGCATATTTTTAACAATGGCGGTTGTGTTTTTTCCAGAACTAAGTTTTATCTTAAACTTATTTACTTTTAGTTCTGGTGTGCTGTCCGGCATTATTTCTATTATTATGCTGTTTTCACTTTCTACAATGTCAACATAGGTTTTGCTATATTCTCCATCTTCTATTGGTGTTGGTTCAGTTCCTTGCATGGAAAAGCCTATTTTGCCGTCTGTTGCATATGTAAACACAATTGCTATCAGTATTACTGTTACTATAATAAGCTCTAGATTGGTTTTTCTTTTTTTAAAGGATTGTAAAGCATTTTCAAACATGTTTTTTTCCTCTTTTATTTTCTTTCCTTTAAACTTTTTTTTTCTTTATTTTTTCTTTTTTTCTTC
Source organism: Chloroflexota bacterium (assembly GCA_030634785.1). Classification (GTDB taxonomy): domain Archaea; phylum Iainarchaeota; class Iainarchaeia; order Iainarchaeales; genus JAFCCL01. The sequence goes on from DAOWAC010000002.1 coordinate 3,746, forward strand.
TTTTTCTGAATAGCCCCGGAGAGATTCGAACTCTCGTCACCGCGCCCAGAACGCGGTATGCTTGGCCTCTACACTACGGGGCTTTGTAATGCGTTATATAATTTATAAAACAAATAAATATTAAAAACTTCAAAAATTGCTTGTTTTAACCTATTGAAATAATTGTTTCTTCTTTGGTATTTGAGCTATAATACTTGCATTGGATGTTTCCTCCAAATCCTGTTGCTCCTACAACAAGATCAAATTCTTCAGGGATTGCTTCATAGCATTTTTCTACTGTCTGTTGGTTTGTAAGATATAGTGGGATAGCTATTGCAAGATAAATGCAAACGCATGCAATTACGATTTTTTCCCAATTCATTTTAAGTCACTTAAAGTGTTTTATTTGCCAAAATTTCTTTTTCTTAAATTAAAGTTGTCTATTGCTTCCGCCAAATCATGTTTGCTGAATTCAGGCCAGCAGCGTTTGCAAAAATAGAGTTCACTGTAGCCTGTTTGGAATGGTAAAAATCCTGAGGTTCTTTGTTCGCCGCTTGTTCTTATTACTAAATCTGGATTTTTTAAATCAGAGTATAAATATTTTTCAAAACTTTTTTCATCAACATCTGCAAGGTTAATCTTATTTTCCTGCACTTCTAAAGCAAGTTTTTTTGCAGCGTCAACAATTTCTGCTCTGCCGCTGTATCCTAATGCAAGGTTTATTGTGCTTGATTTGAATTCTCTGGTGGTTTCTTCGGCTTTTCCAATTTTTTCAAAAAGCTTTTTTGGCAAAAGGTCAAGTCTTCCAAAAAAACGAAGTCTTATTTGTTTTTCTTCAAAGTATCCGGAGGTTTTAATTCTGTCAAGTTCTTTGTCAAAAATTCTAAACAAAAGACTTAATTCTGCACTTCTTTTTTGCATGTTTTCAAGGGAAAGCATCCAAAAGGTTCCGCTTTTTACTTTTGGATAGTCTTCAAGCCAGTGCATTACATTCCAAGCTTTTTGTGTTCCCTGCTGGTATGCACTAAGAAAGTTAATTCCTGCGTTTCTTGCAAAACGCCTGTTTCCGTCTGGAATAAAAGCAATAGATTCAAGCATTTGAGAACACCCTTTCATAATTAAACAGCTTAAACTGCCTATTAACTAAACCTCTGATTTCCTTTAAAAAATTACTGTTGACTAAACGCTTTGATGATTGTAACAATTTTGGTCTAAGTAATATTGCTCATTTTTTTACGTACATTGCTTCAAAAATTCAACATTTTTTTCAAGATAAGCTTTGTTTCTTCTGCTGTAATATGCTACCTTGCTTGAACGTCTGATTGTTGTATTGTCAAGGAGAGCAATTCCTAAATATTTGTCTTCAAGTTCTTTGTAATAGTTAACAAGTTCTTCTCCGTCTTTGAGAACTTCTTTTAAAATTTCTTTCTTTCTTTCAACAACTTCTGGATTTCTTGAAACATAATATAATATTCCCGTGCCTGTTTTAGTGCATGGGTCATATCCTTCTTTGCCCAAATCCTGATCATGCATTCCAACAGTGTTTTGGTCATTAATTCCTCCTTCATTTCTTGGAACTATTCCAAACTTTCCTGTTGTTGTATTATAAAAAAGTTTTAGATTGTTTCTTCCAAAATCATGGTCTTGTCCTAAAATTGCACGCCATGCTTCAAACCTTGCAATTTGTTCAACGTCAAAATAAACATCAAACAATTCCTTGTCATCACTTTTAACTACTTTAAACATTTCATTTATTCTGCCATTAATTTCTCTTTCAAAAGGGGATTCAATTTGCTTAATACTGCTTAGTTCTAAATTAAACGGTGCATTTGCCAGATTTTTTCTTGGCTGATTTTTTGCATTGTCTTCTTTCCAGTTGTCTGAATAAAAAATTATTGAAGTTCCTGGTTGTTTGTTTTTTTCCATTAAATAAGAATCCCATGCTTCTTCAACAGTGTAAAGTCCTTGTGGCACTCCGTTAATTCTTATCAGTCCCATTTCATAATTGGCTGTAACAAGACCTATTTTTTTTGCAAGCCATTCAGCATATAATGGACTAAAGAACAGCCTGTCTTCTGCAATAATTAAATTGTATTCTCTTATATTGTTAATAAATTCTTCTTTGTCTGCTTTAATTTTGTAGGATTTTTTTGGCTGACTGTAATGATTTGGTAAATCTCCACGCAAACTCATTTCAGCATCGTATTTTTCTCCTTCGAATAAAAGTTTCACATTTCTCCAATGTGAAGCAAATTCTGTTCTGTAACCCGCTTCTGTTGCAATCTTTCCTGCTTCGGCAAAATACTCCAAATCACCTAATGAAAGTTCAAAATCATATTCTTTTACAAATTCGTTTAATGGTTCTGCTGTCCTTAAAGGATTTAGTATGTCACAAAGGGTGTCAACAACCTTTACAGTAAAGTTTTCGTCAGCAGAGCCTGGGTCAGGGCTTGTAAGATAGGATATGCAACCCCCTGCAATTAGAACTAAGACAATAATTGTTCCGTAAACAAGTTTCATTTTTCTTTCTCCTTTCTTTCTTCCAATAAGCAAACAAGCTGTTTGTCTTACTACTTAAGGGGTCTGAATTCCTTTAAAAAATTACTGTTGGGTCTTAATTTGGTTGTTGTAACAATTTTCTTTTTATTAGTAATATAATGGAAAGATTTAAATCTTTGGCAAACCAAGTTCTATACAAAAGAGTAAAATTCAAAAAAGCAAGGGTGTACTAATGCCAAAGCCTAAAAAAAACATTAAAAAGAAAAAATTTGGAAAACCTAGACAAAAAAACGGAAAAGCAGTATTTAACATTGAAAAGCTTTTAACAGAAATTTATAAACTGAATCGCAAACAAGTGGTAAGAAAGCTTAAAACTTTTAAAGGCAGTTTTAAACTTGATTTTTCTGATGCATATTTAAATAGTCTTTCAATTGATCAACTTCGTCACACTCTTTTTGCAGCCTTACTAACCAAAGGCATCTCTAAGAAAAAATAAAGGCATTAAAAAGCTAAGAGCTAATTTTTTAAAGCCCAAAGACCTTATTATATCGGTTTTTTAATGGATGAATTAAGTAATGCCAAAAAACAGCAAATGTCTGAAATAGTTTCCAATCTTAAGTCAAAAATGGCTGAACTTGATGAACTTGGTAAAAAAATTAGACTGGAGGGAAAGCTTGTTTCTCCCAGAAAAACACAGCAAATTCTTGAAGAAATAAAGGTTCCTTCATTAAAACTTCTTAAAGAGCATTAATTTTTTAGGAGAAATTTTTCATGCTTTTAAACAAAACAACTAAAAAAAAAATAATCACCAAAACGTTTCTTGCAGAAACTCACTGGCAAAAAATGAAGGGCCTAATGTTTGAAGATGTAAAAAAATTCGATTATGGATTAATCTTTTGCCTGCCACGCGAATCCATTACAAATGCAACAATTCACATGCTGTTCGTATTCTTTCCAATAGACCTAGTATATCTTAACAAAGACAAAAAAGTCGTTGACATTGCAAAAAACATTCTTCCTTTTTCATTAGGATATGTTCCAAAAAAGCCAAGCAAATTCTTTATAGAACTGCCTGCTGGAAAAAGCAAAGGAATCAAGTTAGGCGACGAGCTTGAATGGTAATCTCTTCCTGCCACCAGCCTCGACTGGGCTATAAACGGTTTCGTTTAATTTACTTGTTTTTCCACAGCGTGCTTTTAGCTTCTTTTGTATTTGAATTTTCTTTCATAATTCTTGTGCGTTATCCATTCTATTATTATTGAGATTATTTCGAGTTGATTGCCTCTCAGTGTGTAAATCAGGCGCCATCCGTTTGGCAGGTCGTATTTTCTCAGGTTGTCTATTTTGTATTTTTTGATGTATTCTTTTGGCCACTGCTTTGAAGGAATCTTAATTCCGCATAATGGATTTTTCTTCAGGTCGTCAATTGCCCTTTCAATGAATTCTGCCAGTTGCTTTTCTTCGTGTTTTCCTTTTTCGAGTTCCTCAAAGGCCTTTTTGAGTGAGGGTTCGGCAAAGGCAACATATTTGATTCTTTCAATTGGCTTCTTCACTTTGCAATCAGTCCTTTTCTTTTGATTTCTTCTATTGCTTTTTGGTTCCAGATCCAGATAACTGTTTTGTCCTTGTCTACCAGAATTTTTCCAGAGTATTCCAAATATTCTAATGTTGTGATAAAAGTTTGCCACATTACTTTTTTCGGCAGCTTCATCCAGATTTGCCTTGCAGTAAGGTCTGATTTGCCTTTTCTTATCGCGTCCTCAATCATTAAGACTGTGTCCAGTCTTGGAAAGCGCAACACATCCTTTTTGAATATTTGTATTTCAGCTTGCACAAAAATCACTGTATATCAATTGATATATAATGTTTTTAAATATATTGTCTAAAAGCGATTCCTTTAATTAAACCAAAAGTGGGGTTGCCCGCCTGGGATTTGAACCCTAGTTTTTGGAGTTTTAGTCTTTGTTTAGGTTTTTCGGCTAAAAGAATAAAAGGTGTCTTTTTCAATGCTCAGTCTTCTAAAGACCTTCCAACATACATTTCTTTACAATTCTTTGAACAAAACTTTTGATAGTATAAATGGTCTCCTTCATTTTCAAGAGGCTTTCCGCACTGCATGCACTTTCTTTCAGTAGGATATTGTCTTGCATGCCTTGAACTGCTTTGCTTAATATACCTGTCTAAATTCATGACCAGTCACGCTTGGCTGGTGCAATAATATGCCATTTTGCTTGAGCTCAATAGCATGAATTTAATCCAATGCCAACCAATACACTTATACTACAGAGCAGGATTTAAGCATATCGCCAATAATTGCCAGTTTTGTTAATAGAGGAAAGAAAAAATTAGATTGCTTTTCTTTCCCCCTTTGCCTTTTTGCCTTTCTGTTACAGAATTCGGGGGTGATAAAACCCGCATTTAATATGTTCAATCTTATATTTAATATAGGCGGTTTTGAAAAGCAAACAATGCTCAAAGAACCTTGTTTGAAAAGCAAAACATGGCTTTTTACCAAAATTTGCTTTTTTTTGCCTAAAGAAGTTCAAAAAACCATTCTCTTGAAATTTTCAGGTCTTTTTTGATTATGTGGTTCAACAGCCCAACCTTTATTGGCTTATTTTTATGAGTAGGGATAACAAGTGTTCTTCCATCTGAATGCAAAAAAGAAACATGGCTTCCTTTTTGTCTAATTTTTTTGAAACCAAGTTTTTCTATTGCTTTGATTAGCTTTTCAGCTTTGACCGGTTTCAACCTAGGCATTTACAACAACTTCGCTTACGCCTACAAAATTAGAAACTGTTTTTTGCTTTTTTTCCTTTGATGTTTCAAGGTATAATTCAATTGCTTCTTTGATATTTGAAGTTGCTTCCTTCAAAGTATCTCCTTGAGAATAACAACCAGGCAAAGCAGGCACTGAAACAACAAATCCGCCGTCAGAATCTCTTTCAAGCAAAACATCAAACTTTTTATTCATCCAATTTCACCTAAAAACATTAATGTTTGTATGTTTATAAAAAACATTTGCCTAATCTAAAATGCCGTTTTTTTCTTCAAAAAATAATTTGCAAACCTTTTTTTATACGATTAGCCTTTTTCTGCTTTTTTTACATGCTTTTAAGCACTGCAGGCAGCAATCCCCACATTTTTGGCTTAAAGAGCATTTTTTTCATAAAAAGAGACGGTTTGTCCATATCTCCATATTCTGACAAAAATTCTTCAACTCCTGCATTCTTTGCTTTTGCAATAAGTGAATCAAACTGTTCTGGTTTCATTCCTTGAATATATGAATAAAGTTTCCAGTGCATTGCAAGTTCTTTGTTTACTTTTTGTAAATTTTTGACATAATCTGTCAAAGGCTTTTTGTGCTTTAAGTGGTTTGAAACTGTTTCAGAACAGGCTTTTGCTGCTTTTAGTCCAAAAACAAGTCCGCCTCCGGTTGTTGCTTTTGTTTGTGCTCCTGCATCTCCTATTAGTAATACGTTTCCTGAAACAAGTTCTTTTGCCGGTGGAGCAATTGGAATTAATGCACTGCTTTTGCTTAAAATTCTAATGTTTGGTTTCTTTTTTTTCAAAAATTCTTTCATTGAATCGCCTGCATTTTCTCCAGGTCTTACTCCAAGTCCAATTCTTGCAACATTGTTTGATTCTGGCACAACCCATGCAAAAAATCCTGGTGCAAATTCTCCAAAGTGCAATTCTACAAAGTCTTTGTCAAACTTTCCGGTTGCTCTTACCTGAAATGCTTGTACAAACTGTTTTTCAAAAAGCTTTGGAAAAACAGAGTGCCTTACTATGCTGTGTGCTCCGTCTGCTCCAATAGTAATTTGTGATTTAATAAATTCGCCCCTGCCTTTTGTCTGCATAAAAAGGCTATTGTTTCTTACATCAATTAGTTTGCTTTCAAGTCTTATATCGCACCCTAGTCTTTTTGCTTTTTTGTAAAACATTTGGTCAAATAGAACTCGGTCAATTACATATGCTACTGTTTTCTTTTTCTTAATTTCAAGACTTTGGCCTCCTGGAGAAAAGATTCTTGCACCCTTTACTTCGTTTACAACACTGTTTCCAAGCGCTATTCCTAGTTCTTCAATTCCGGTGCTTGAAACAAGTCCTGCGCATTGCACTGGTCTTCCAATATTTGGGTGTTCTTCAAAAACGCTTGTTTCAAAACCTTCTTCTGCAAGCAAAGCAGCACAATGCAGTCCAATTGGCCCTCCGCCAATAATGTTAATTACTCCCACAAAAATCCCTTAGAATAATTGGTATTTTATCTTTAATAGGTTTTGCTTTTTTTTGTTTCTGAAAACTTGTAAAAGCAAAAAAACGAAAATTCGGTTTTTGCAGTATTCAGTCACTATATTTCCACTTTGAACCAGAAGATTCTTCCTTTTTGTCGCTTTTGCCAATTTTGTCAAAAAAGCTAGAGCCAAAGCCGGCTCTTTTTGTTGCCGCATCCAACCCAAAAGAATTTTGCTTTTCATTGCCCTGTTTTCCAATCACGTACAATGCTGCAAAAACAATAATTGCTCCCAGAATAATTACAATTCCAAAAATTTCAACAGTTCCTCCTAATCCAAACAATCCAATTGTTGTTCCTAAAAAGCTTGCTTTGTTCATTTCTGTTTCAGAGCTTACTAAAACTGGTGGAATTGAAAACTTGTTTAAAATTTCTGAGTCAACCATGGCATCTGCTTGTTCTGCCGTTAATTCGCTTTTCAAAGCATAAACAATTGTTGCTTCTTGTCCTGCTTCAAGTGAAACAACCCATTCAAGTATTGGGTCGTCAACAATTACTGTAAAGTTTTCTCCTGCAATTTCTGAAGCTGTTTCGGCAAATTCTTTTGGAATAACTTCTATTACTTTTATTTCCTGTGCTTTGCCTGAATTGTTTTTTATAGTCAGTGTAATAACTGCTTTGTAATATGTTTCACCATTGCTTCCAACTTGTTTGAATGAAAGGCTTCTTTCAACGTTGTTTTCTTCAAGCATTGCTTTTGCTTCGTCAATTACTGTTTGGCTAAATCCAAGTTCTTTCATTAAAAGCTCAAGGTGTTCTTCGTTGTAAACATACTGGCTTCCTTCTCCGTACTCTCCAACCGCAATCAATTCTGCAAGCGCTTCAAGCTTTGCTATTGCTTCATCGGCCTTTTCAATTGCTTGGCTGTAATTTTTGTCCTCAAGCAATTCCTGTGCGCTGTCAATCAATTCAGACGCATCAGCAAACAATCCTGCTTGCACTGCATCCAAAGCAATTCCCAAAACATCAAGCTCTGCAAGCAAAGAATCAACAGTTTCCTTTTTATCAGAAGCTGCATCAATTGCATTCTCTGCAACAACCTTGTTGGCGTCATCAGTTTCTAATGCTGTTCCATCTTCTGGTTCAATGCCATTGTTTGTTGTAATTGTAATTGTTTTGGTTCTTGCATCGTTGTTACTTCCACTCCAGTTTTTTGCAACAGCTGTCAATACATGTTCTCCATCGGCAACAGTTGTGCTGTCCCAGTTAACAATATATCTGTCAAGGTTTTGACTAGTCACTATTTCAATCGGGGCATCATCTACCATAAATTCTACATATCTCATGTTGCTTTCATTATCGTAAGACCAAACTTTTAGCATTATTGTTCCACTTACGTCATCTCTATCGTTTGTTACTGGTTTTTCCCATTCTAAGGATGGTGCGCTGTTGTCTTCGTCCTCGTCGTCATCATCGTCGGTGTCGTCGTCATCGTCGTTATTGGTGACATCTACTGTTGCTGATGCTTGGGATGAAATTGCTTCATTTCCGGCGTTATCGACAGCTTTTACTCTGTAATAATAAGTATCATTGCCCAAGTTCAAATTGGTATAGCTTGTGCTTTCCCCTTGACTAGAACAACTTCTTATAGTGGTTACACCGCTTCCAGCGTAATCAAATCCACTACTTGCACTTCTTCGAATTTCATAACAGGATATGCCTGAAAGCGAGTTTTCGTCAACTACATCCCAGCTAATTGTAACATCATCATCTGAAACACTTGTTGAAATGGATGGTGCTGAAATACTTTTATCAAATTTCAAAATCTGGCTTTTTACTATTTCTTCGTTTCCAAAATTGTCTCTTGAAGCAAATCTTATGTAACTTGTTCCTTCTGCGGCGTGGGTTATTTGGGTAGTAGTATATTCTATTCCATTTAATGCGTCACAATCATTGCTTGTATCATCAATGCAATAAAAGGTTTCTTTGCAGCCCGCCCAATTCACGTCTGAACATGTCAATATAATTGAAATGTCGCTTGCCTGCCAGTTTGTAGAATCAAAGCTTGTGGTTGTTACAGGTGCCTCGTCTTCTCCGAGAACTACAACTCCTACTGCAACTTCCATCTCATTTCCTGCCCTATCAACAAATCCGGACATATTAACAGTTGTTGAACTTGAAGGCGTACCGTTTTCAACAAACAAGTTCATTTCCCAGCCATTGCTTGTATCTCCTATTAATTCAGCTTCCTGGTCAGTTGGAGTCATGCTGTTTCCAAAAGAAATCACTGGCGTTACATTTTCACCTGTAATCTGCTCTGTAAAAACAAGTCTTACTTTATAATGTGAAATATACTTTGCACTCAAAAGCTGTGGTCTGTTGTTATCAAAATTGAAGTTTGATGTTGTTATTGTACTGTTATTATCTGCATTATCAGTAGCTTTTACCTTTACTTCATAATGGCCGTTACTATTGGGTGATGCAAAGACATATGCCCAACTTGTATCTAATTCTTCATTAAATGTTTCCTCAGCAATCCATGCCGTTTCATTACTGCTCCAATATTGTCCTTGTGGGCTTTCAATACCAATCCAAATTCTTGCAAGCTCCGCACCGCCAGTATCTGCTGCAGTTCCTGAGATTTGTGAAATTGTGTTAATCCATTCCTCGTCTGCTGGAGAAACAATTAATGCAGTTGGTGCTGTGGCGTCGTAATGTGTGTCGTCGCTTTGCACAGTTGAATTTTCATCGCCATTTTTCAGTTTTGCATGAACTATTACTGCTCCGTCTTCTCCATTGAGGCAATCGTATTCTAAAGTTGTAATGTCAAAATCAATAGTTTGTGTTGCATAGGTTTGCCATTCTTTCCATTCTGTGCCGTTGCAGCTGAATTGCATGTGCGTCGGAAGCGGGCTATCAACGGCAAGAGTTATGCTTATTTTCGGCGTGCTTTCATTTGTAAAACCGCCTGTATCGGTTATTGTTATAGATTCAAGTTCTGGCGCTACCGCTCCTACGTTTATGCTTAAAATTAGAATTGTTAATAACAGAAAGGCAACTTTTTTTATCACTCCCAAACCCCCACGATTCCTTCGCCAAAAGGAACATTTGTTATGTATACTTGTTTATGGCTTGTTAATTTTGGCATCTGAGCTATTTGCTCATATTAGTTTGGGGTCATTCTATTTAAAAACTTTTTTGCTTTTTGAGGGTATATTGAGCGTTTGAAGTGATTTTTTTTGAGTCTACATAATATTTTTTACTTGGTTTTGTTCACTCTTGCTCCTGTGTTTGAATTAAGATGGAGCATTCCTCTAGGGCTTTGGAACAAGCCAATTGATTTGCCTTTGATTGGAACAATAAACGGTTTTGGAATGTCAGTGTTTGAGGTTTTGCCAATTGTAGTAGTAACAAACATTCTTTTAGGTATTTTTCTCTATTTTGCTTTGGATTTTCTTGTAAGGCTTTTTACCAGAGTCCAATATATAAAAGAACTATATAACAGAATTGTGGAAAGAACTCAGAGAAAGGTAAAGCCTTATGTTAAAAAATATGGAGTAATTGGTCTTGCAATCTTTATTGGAATTCCCTTGCCTGGTTCAGGCGTTTGGACAGGTGCTTTGGCAGCCTATTTGCTTGGGGTAAGATTTCGCGATTTTGCAATTGCCTGCGTGATTGGCGTGCTGATAGCTTCTGTACTAGTAACTGCAGTAACTCTTGGGCTTTTGAACGGGCTTTGAATTTGAATGCTTTAATTAGTTACTTTATTTTTGAAATTGTGTTGGCAAGAAGGGTCTTAACATTTTCTGCGTTTTTTTCAAATATTCTTATGACTTCTTCCCATTCTACTGGAGCTTCGTCTTCTGCCCAACTATCGTAGTCTGTTGACATTGCAACAGCTGCGTAAGAAATTCCTGCTTCGTTTGCTAAAATACATTCGGGGGCAATTGACATGTTTATGACGTCTGCTCCCCAGATTCTGAACATTTTTGATTCAGCTCTTGTTGAAAATCTTGGGCCTTCAATTGTAATAACTGTTCCTTTTGAATGATGTTTTAACTTTAGTTCTTTGCAACTGTCATTCAATATTTTTCTTAATTCTTCTGAGAACGGATCAGGCATTGCTGTATGTTTTGCTCCTTCTCCGCCTGCTGGGAATTCTTCGTAGAATGTTATTTTTCTATGTCTTGTAAAATCAATAAACTGGTTCAGTACAACAAAGTCTCCTCTTCCAATTTCTTTTCTCAGGCTTCCACAAGCAGTGGTTGCAATAATGTGGGTAACCCCTTGGTTTTTCATTGCCTGAATGTTTGCTCTAAAATTAACTTGTGTTGGTGGAATGGTGTGCTTTCTTCCGTGTCTTGCAATAAAGCAGACTTTTTTTCCGTTTAATTCTCCAATTCTAAGTGGTGAAGTTGGCTTTCCATAAGCTGTGTCTACTTCGACATCTTTTGCATTCTTCAATAGCTTTGGGTCGTCTAAACCAGAGCCTCCAATTATTCCAATCATTTTGTTTTCCTCCTTTTGTTTGGTGAAATTCTTGTGTAAATATTTTTGCCACTTTTTTGGTATTTTGCTTTTGTATAAAATTTTTCTACTCTGTTTTTTGGAAACACTGTAATTTTTTTTATTCCTTTGCTTTCAAAATACGAGTGTGCTTTTCCAATGAGCTTGTGCCCTATTCCTTTTCCTTGCTTGTTGCTTGAAACGCTGACTGAAAGGATTCTGCCTTCTTTTTTTCCATTTTTTATGTCCACTTGGCAAATGCCGACGATTCTACCGTCGTAAACTGCTGCGAACACTTTCCATTCATTGTGTGAAATTCTCAACTGTTCTTGGTAAATTTTAAGTTCAAACGGCTTCATTGCCCTTATTACAAGCTTTCCTTTGGAAACTCTTTCAGGCATTTTCAGGCCTCTTTAACTTTTTCGTTGTCAAACCGCATAAGGCAGTGTAAATCATACCCTTTGACTTTTTCTCGTCCATGCAGGAAAGTCAGTTCCACAAGGCAGGCAATTCCGTTGACTTTGCCTTCAAGCGTTTCAACCAAGTCAACCGCTGCCTTTAGGGTTCCACCTGTGGCAAGTAAGTCATCTACAACCAAAACAGATTCTCCTTTTTCTATTGCGTCCTCATGAATTTCAAATGCATCGCTGGAATATTCTGTTTTGAATTCTTGCTTAATTGTTTTTGCCGGAAGCTTTCCTGGCTTTCTCAACGGAACAAAGCCTGCGTGAAACTCGTATGCAAGAACTGCTCCAAGAATAAATCCTCTAGCTTCTGTGCTTACTACTTTGTCAAAATGCATATCTTTTTTGATAAAGTATTCAACCAAATCGTCCACTGCTTGCCTGAATGCTGGCGCGTCCTGAAACAAACTCATTACGTCATAGAACAAAATGCCTTGTTTTGGAAAGTTTGGAATTGTCCTGATTTTTTTGCTTAAATCCATATTAAAATTCACTACTTAAACTTCTTTAAACCCTTTCCATTCCCTGATTGCCTTATCATACCTTTCAAAAGTGTCTGTTTGCAAAAACTGTCTTTCTCCCAAATCCACTCCAAAGAGTTTTCCTTCTTCGGCAAGTTTTGGAAAAATGTCTTTTTCAATGCTGCATTTTTTGCCCGCGGGAATGAATTCAAAAATCTTCGGAGAAAGAATGTATGCTCCTGCGTTGATTAGTTTGAATCCTTCTTTCTCATCAGGTGGCTTTTCACTGAACTCCATAATTTTTTCCCCTTCAAGCTTTACTAGCCCGCCTGCTTTTGTGTATGCTACGGTTGCAAGAGCAAGTGTTGCAATTGCGTTGTTTTTTTCGTGAACTGCATTCATTGTCTTAAAGTCAATGTCTTTCAGCTCATCTCCATTCATCATAATGAATTTCTGCTCTTTCTTCAAGTGTTCTTCAGCAATTTTGAGCGCGCCTGCTGTTCCCATATATTCTTTTTCTACATTGTAATGCAATTCAACATCTAATTTTTTGCCGTCTTCAAACTTTTTCTGAATTTGTTCGTTCTTAAATCCTACTGCAAGAGTAATGTCTTTTACTCCGAATCTTTTTGCAAGTTCAATATTCCACTGCAAACATGGCTTGCCCTGCACTGGTAAAATTAGCTTGCTTAATTCAAGAGTTATTGGTCTTAATCTTGTGCCAAGTCCTCCTGCTAGAATGAATGCTTTGTGAATGTTAAATTTTTCTGACATATAATGATTAATAGTTTCTTAAGTTAATTAAAGCTTTTTCTTTTCCTGATTGTACCATTCTGTTGGAGGTATTTGTCTGAATGGTTGCACCAAATCATTTAAATTAAATTAATATCCTTAATTTGTTGTGATTTTATGATTGGTTTGAGTAGTAGCTATTATGGTTTTCAAAACATTCCTGTTTATGAGTCTGCAAAAAAGGTTTTTAATCTTGGTTTTGATACAGTAGAACTTGGTGCAGGGCATAATCCTGAGTCAGATGTTTGGACTGCTATAAAACGTATTAAGTCTGATTTTCCTGACAAAAACTATACTGTGCATGGTTTGTTTCCTCCTTTGGAGAAACGGTTTTGGTTCAATGCAAGCCATGGCTTAACAAAGCAGAATAAAAAAATTGTTGAAAACTTTTTCAAGGTTGTTCAAATCACTGAGGCAAAAGTTGTTTCAATTCACCCTGGTTTTAGAAAAGAGGTTGAGTGGGCTGTTAATGCAAAGCCAATGGACGAGTTTTTGCCAAAAGAAAACATTCCGCTTGAAAAAGCATGGCCTGCTTTTTTTGAATTAACTAAATACTGCCTTGCAAAAGCTGAGGAAACAAATTGTTCTTTTGCAATTGAAAACATTCCAAAACACGCTTTTCCCTTAGTGGAAACAATTGAAGATTTTGAAAAAGTTTTTGAAAAATTTCCTGACTTAAAGCTTTTGCTTGACACAGGTCATGCTCTTTACAACAATTGCCTTGAATCATTAATTGAACACTTTGCAGACAAGGTTGGGCAACTGCATTTGCATACAAGCAGACCTGAGGGCATTGCTCCAAAAGCAGACGAACACAATTCAATTACTTCTATAGAACAACTTGAACCGCTTACTGCAATAAAACAATTAAAACAAATTCCAATAATTTTTGAACACGGAACAAACATTTCTGAAACAGAAATTAGGGCAGAAAAAAAGATTTTGGAAGAGTTTTTGAAATAGTTTAAAGACAAAAAATTGCTTACTGGATTAAAAACGCAAAAGACCTTGGAAGAAGGAAACTTGTTCACTAAAATAATTTTTTTAATAATTTTAATAGTCTTATCTGTTTCAATTAGTTAAACAAGTTTTCAGCAATTCAACATTGTGTTCAAGATTTCTTCTGTTTAGTTTTATGTAATAGTATGCTTTGTTTGAACGCCTTACCATAGTGCTATCCAGCAAAATCACGTCAATATATTTTTCTTCAAGTTCGTTATAGTACTCAAACAATTCATCTTCGTTCTCCAAAAGCTTTTCCAAAATTTCGTTTCGTTTCTCTAAAACATCAGGGTTTGAAATAATATAATCTAACAAGTCTGTTCCGCCAAAATTGCAGCCCTGCAATTCCAAAATGGCTCCCTCGCTTCTTGCAACAAAACTAAACTTTTCATTAGATTTGTTATAATACAATCTAAGATTGTCGCTTTTAAAATTGTGAACCTGTCCAAAAATTGCTCTAAAAGCCTCGCTTCCGGCAAGCTCGTCTGTATCAAAATACTCATCAAAATTTTCATAGTCGTTGTCTTTAACCATTTGCAAAGCAGTTGCTAATCTGGAATAAATTTTTCCGTTTGAATCGGATTCAATTATTGCATTGTCAACGTCAAGTTCCCAGTTTTCCCTGTGTCCAATTTCTTCAGTTCGCATTTTTACCCATTCGTCAGAATACTTTATGATTGTTTTATCGAGCTTTTCTCTTTTCAACAAATAGTCATTCCAGCTTTCTTCAATCAAATACAGTCCAAAAGGCTTGCCATTAATTTTAACCAAAGCAATTTCGTAATGTGCAGTTACCAAACCAAGCTTGTTTGCAAGCCATTCGGCAAATATTGAACCAAAATAAACCCTGTTCTCCAAAATAATAATATTATACCTGTTAGAAAGTTCGTCAGTAGTTTTTAACTTATACGATTTCTTATCCGAACCCCAGTGGTCTGCGCTGTCTCCGCGCAAAGCAAGCTTTACATAATTCTTTTTGTAATCGGAATTCAGAACAACAGACCTCCAATCACTTGTTTCGTCAGTTAAATAGCCAACTTCAACAGCAGTTTTTCCAGCCCAGTCAAAATAATTCAAATCATTGGAACTAAATTCAAAATCGTAAATTTTAACAAATTCATTCAATGGTGCAGGAGTTCTAAAAGGATTAACTTTGTCATGAAGTGTGTCAATTATTTTTACAAAAATATTTTCTTCATAAGAACCAGGTTCCGGGCTTATCAAATAACCAACCGCAAACACTATGCAAATCAAAAACAAGCAAGCAATACCTGCCTTAAGTAAAATAGGCAAAACTTTTTTTTCCAAAAATTCTTCATCCATATTTTATCTCCTGCTTAAACAATTTCCTGTTTATCTTCTTGTTAAATATTTTTTTATCCTCTGGCCAAACAATCTTCTGTATCACAAACAATCTTTCTTACCAAATGTTGTCTTTCAAACATGCTGTAATATCCTGCTGAAAAAATGCAATTTTTATAAAACAAATAACGCTGGCAAACTATTTGTTTAAACACTTTTGATTCGTCCTTAACACAATACCATTCATTTTCATATCCTTCTGCTTTGTCAAAACCGTTTTCTTTACAAAAATTATTAATTTCTGAATGGTATGCAGGTAATGTTAACAAAAACAAGGCTGCAAAAATTAAAATAAGCAAAACTATTATGTTCACTAACATATTTTTAAACAGCAAATTGTAAAACGAAAATAAGAATCTGAATATAATATAGCTTGCAATGAAAAAGACAACAAAGACTCCGATAGCCTGTGCAATCGCTAAAACTGCCCAGACCGAAAACAATTTTGCATTCTGAACCAAATCAAATTCGTTCACCAGTACGCTTTCATCTTGTGTAATTCCTTTGTAAAATTCAACATTCAATTCACTAATTTCAATAAATGGATCGTGCGGTGGAAAACTGTTTAAGAAAAATACAAGTGCCAAACCAACACAAACAATCAAAATTACTTTTTTAATTGTCTTCCAGTCAGTTGGCTTAATCAAAAAGATTGCAAGAACATAAACCACTCCAACAATCCAAAAGCCTTTAAGGTTGGGAAATATTATTGCTGAAACAACCAGTG
>DAOWAC010000043.1 GCA_030634785.1 Chloroflexota bacterium
GCAAACATTGAGTGAACAGCTAATCTAACCTGATTTTGGTTTTGGTAAACATTTTGTTTGATTGTTTCAAGTTCTTGAATCTCTTGGTTCATTTCTTGTCGCATTTGCTGTATCATTTGGCTCAATTCTTTTGAATTTTCGGCCTTTATTTGTCCCATCTGTTTAATCATTATTACCTGTACGTTGTCAGTATTTTGCACGTCTTGTTGTATTTGTTGTTCTTGGTCAGGTACTTGCCCAAGCTGATTTGGATTATTTACAGAAACGCAAGCGCTTCCAGCAAATAGTAAAGCCATCAATATCAAAATAATACTAATCATTTTTTTCATTCATTTTACCTCATTGTTATAACTGCCTGTGATATTGTACTGTTTTATTCTTTTTAAATGTTGTATATTTGCCTATGCAATCTCGGCAAAACTTTTTTTCTTGGTTTTCTACCTGTGCAATTATGCGACTATTTATATGTATTATTAACACATTGTTATATGGGATGAGTGTTGGGTTGATTAGAAAGCTGGAAAATAATACATTTAACCGAAAACTTTTCTTTTTTTGGTGATTGTTAAATGGAAAAATTTGCTGAAATGAAAACCACCGATGTTTTGAAACAGTTTGAAAGTAGTTTAATAGGCTTGACCGAAGAAGAAGCCACCAACAGATTAGAGAAATACGGTTTTAACGAATTAAAAGAAAGGAAAAAAACAACTCCTGCAAAAATTTTGTTAAGACAACTCGGCGATTTAATGGTCTGGGTTCTTTTTGCAGCCGCACTCACATCATATTTTATTGGTGAAACAATAAACTTTTGGGCCATCACCGTCATAATAATTTTTATAATTATACTGGGTTTTGTTCAAGAATTCAAAGAAGCGAAAGCAATGGCCGTCTGAAAAAAAATGGTGAAACAGACAACCAAAGTTATTCGCAACAACAAAGTGAAGGAAATTCTAACAAAAGAGCTTGTTCCAGGCGATGTTCTGTTGCTTGAAACAGGCGATAAGATTCCTGCCGATGCAAAAATACTGGAAGTAATTGGTTTAAGGGCTGATGAGTCAGCCTTAACCGGCGAAAGTCAAACCGTAGAAAAAGCGATAGAAGGCCTTGTTTTTGCAGGCACAAGTATTGTTCATGGAAAATGCAAAGCTATTGTTTTTGCAACAGGAATGCAGACCAAAATAGGTAAAATTGCAGAACTGATTCAGACCGAGGAAGAAAAGACTCCGCTCCAAATAAAAATTGCAAGGCTGGCTAAAACAATTGCAATAATTGCAGTATTAGTCTGTACCCTTATATTTATTCTAGGCTTGTTGAGGGGAGCGCCTGCGGCAGCAATGCTAATTGTTGCCCTTGCCCTAGCTGTTGCAGCGGTTCCGGAAGGACTGCCGCTAACTTTAACAGTTACCCTTTCCAGAGGAATGTATACTCTGGCAAAACACAGTGCAGTAATAAGGAGAATGCTTGCAGTTGAAACACTTGGAAGCACAACCATAATATGCACTGATAAAACAGGGACGCTGACAAAAAATGAGATGACTGTGGAAAAAATCTTTGTCAATGACTGTGTGATTGATGTTTCCGGTATTGGATATGTACCAAGGGGAGAATTTTCTGTTAAGGGACAAAACATTGATACAAAAAGCAACAAAACAACTGCATTAATGCTAAAAGCAGGCGCTTTATGCAACAACGCCTTTCTCGAGAAAAAAAAAGGTCAATGGGAAACAATTGGCGATCCAACAGAAGCAGCACTTATTGTTTTGGCTGCAAAAGCAGGGGAATGGAAGGATGATTTGGAAGAAAAAAATCAGCGACTGGAAGAACTCGTTTTTACCAGTGAAAGAAAAATGATGAGCTGTGTTTATCAAACAGGAAAAGAAAAAATTGTTTTTGCCAAAGGAGCACCTGAAACAATTCTGGAAAAATGTGCCTTTATTCAAAAAAACGGAAAAACAGAAAGGCTTTCAAAAAAAGAAGCAGATCAAATTCTAAAAACAAACGAACAATTTGCAGGTAATGCTCTAAGAGTCCTTGGTTTTGCTTACAAAGAAATTTCGTCAACTCTAACTCCTAAGAACATTGAAAAAGACCTGACTTTCCTTGGACTTGCTGCAATGATTGACCCCCCGCGAAAAGAAGCAAAACACGCAATTGAAACATGCAAAACTGCTGGAATAAAAACAGTAATGATAACAGGTGACAACGAGCACACTGCAAAAGCAATTGCAAACGAAATCGGTCTGATAAATGACGGAGACAAAAGAATAGTTACAGGAAAAGAATTGGATGAAATGAATGATGAAGAATTCGAAAGCATTGTTGAACAAACAGTGATTTATGCAAGAACACGCCCTGAACATAAAATGAGAATTGTTAAAACCCTGCAAAAAAAGGGCGAAATTGTTGCAATGACAGGAGACGGCATAAACGATGCGCCTGCCGTAAAAAAAGCAGACATTGGCATAGCAATGGGTATCAAAGGAACAGATGTCACAAAAGAATCAGCAGACATGATTTTGACAGACGACAACTTTGCAACAATAGTTGAAGCAGTTGAGGGCGGAAGGACAATCTACGAAAACATAAGAAAATTCACCACCTATCTTCTTTCAAGAAATTTCACTGAAGTAATCTTAATAGTCGTGGGCATCAGCCTATTAAACTTCAATTTTTTGCCATTGCTTGCTCTGCAAATTCTTTTCATAAACGCCTGTGCGGAAGTACTTCCTGCACTGGCCTTGGGAGCGGAACCAGCAGAAAAAGGAATAATGCAAAAACCACCAAGAAATCCAAAAGAAAGATTCCTAACGAAAAAAAACACAACAATAATACTAACAATGGCTGTGTTTATGGCTCTAATGGCATTCGCAGTATTTGTTTACGCAAATCCAACAGCAAACATTGAAAAAGCAAGAACAATGGTATTTGCAACAATAATTATCATGGTAATAGTTAACACATTCAACTTTAGGTCGCTTGAAGAATCAATATTTAAAATAGGGTTCTTTACGAACAAATGGATGTTTCCGGCGATAGCCACAGTAGCCATAACAACACTAATAGTAATGTATATTCCTTTTTTCCAAGAAATATTCGAGTTTGTAACACTAAATATGTTAGAATGGCTAATCTGCATATTGGCTGCATTCGCTACTTTCATCTTCCTTGAAGTGCTAAAATTTTTCATGAATCGGAAAAAAAGAAGTGCTATAGAAAAAGGAATTATGAATTCTGTTTGTCCCTAATTTTATTAAGGAATAAGTTGCTTAAGCCATAAATTAATTCAAAGCAGTCCAGCTCACCAATTAGTTTCCCTTTTCTGCAGACTGGAATGTCTTGTAACTCAAACTTTCTGGCCACAATCAAAGTATCTTCAAGGCTGTCTTCAAGTTGAACAATTGTCGGCGAAATCATTATCTCCATTGCAGTAGTCTTTTTTGGTTCTTTCATAGAAGAAAAGAGGGCAGTAGACGAAAAACCCTTTCCAAACATATCAAATATTTCCTTCAGCCTTATTACTCCCCTCAGGTTGCCTTTTTTGTCCACTACAAAAACAGTTCTTGTTGCCTTGTTCTTAAACAAGACCTTTATGATTTTTTCCATTGAATCGCTTTCTTCAACCTTGTCAGTATAACCAGAAAACTTTTGGTACAAATCTTTCACTTTCAATGCATTCACCTCTTCTTTGCACAGAAATATTCTATTATTGTTCAATTACAAAATATTTAAATATGCGTTATACCCTTATTCATTAAAAAAGTGCTTTATTGTGGTCTAAGTGGATTTAACCCTTTTGATGGATTTGGGAATCGTAATAGTTTTTGGCACCCTTATGGGTTGCGTTGCCAAGCTGTTAAAGCAACCAATGCTCATTGCCTATATTGTTGCAGGCATAATCATTAGCCCGATTGGCCTGGCTTTGATAACAAGCCCACTAGAAATCGCCATTTTGGCCGAATTGGGTGTGGCGTTCCTGCTGTTTACAATTGGAATACAATCAAATTTTGGGCAATTGTTTAAGCTGAAAAACACCATAATAATCGGCTCATTAACACAAGTTGTAACCACCACCGGAATTGTTTTGGTTCTAATGTACTTAGCAGGTCTGGGCTTCACTGAATCACTCTATTTGGGTCTTATTCTGGCTTTTAGCAGCACAGCGATTGTTGTCAAACAGTTGTCAAACATGAATTTAATTAGCACTTTGCACGGAAGGCTCATCGTCGGCTTTGCCCTGGTCCAAGACACGCTGGCTATCCTGCTATTGCCAATCCTAGCAGCCCAACAAATGACGTTCTCGTTTTCCATGGCTGGCAATATTTTGCTAAGCTTTATTGTTCTAGCTGGTCTTGCAGTTTTGCTAAACAGACTGGTTTTACCAAGACTGTTGAAACGTTTTGAAAAGACAAAAGAGCTTTTCTACCTAATCCTATTGTCCTGCTGCTTTGCATTCATTTACCTGTCAAACGTCCTAAATTTTTCAATAGTAGTCGGGGCATTCATCGGTGGTTTAAACCTTTCAGCACTACCCTACAGCAAGGAAGCATCCGACAGAATAACTGGTCTGAGGGACTTCTTTGCAACAATATT
The DNA here is from genome assembly GCA_030634785.1 of Chloroflexota bacterium. Lineage (GTDB taxonomy): Archaea > Iainarchaeota > Iainarchaeia > Iainarchaeales > JAFCCL01. The sequence goes on from DAOWAC010000043.1 coordinate 4,591, forward strand.
CTTCGTTTCCCTTGGAATGCAGGCCAGCCTTGCCTTTTTCGGATTGCCAATAGCCATTCTCCTATTAATGTTCTTGGTTGTTTACTTCCTTAACCCACTTATCTACTTCTTCATTTCTCTAGCCTCAGGCCTCAAAAGCAAAAGTGCATTGTTTGTCGGCCTGGCACTTGGACAGGCAAGCGAATTCTCATTCATTCTGGCCAACCAAGGCTTCAGATTAGGCCAGATTTCCCCAGGGTTGTTCTCCGCAAGTATTCTTGTAATAACGGTTTCAATGGCCTCAACACCCTACTTTATGGAACACAACGAAGGCATCTACTCCTTCTTGAACAAAATCGGAAAACACTTTTTCCCAGTCATTTACAGAACCAAATTCGGCAAAAAAGAAGAAAAACTGGAATACCTGCCAAAAAAGCCACTTGAAAAGCACACAGTAATCATGGGTACAGGCGTGCTAGGTCAACAGCTTGTTTCAGCCCTTAAAGAAACACACTCATTGATTGCAGTAGACCATGACTCAAATGTAGTCCAAAAACTAATAAACAAAAAACTTCCAATTGTTTACGGCGAAGCAAACAACAGGGAAGTATGGCAAAAAGTAGGGCTTGCAAAAGCAAAAGTCCTGCTTCTAACAATTCCGGACACAAACAAAGTCGCTACAGTAATTCAAAATGCAAAAAAAACAAACCCTGAAATAGTCGCAATCGCCAAAGCAAGAAACTTCAAAGACGCGTTAGAATTGTACAAAAGTGACGCAGACTACGTTGTTCTGCCAGAAGTTATAGGCTCCAACACCCTGCTAAAACACCTAACCCACTTTTTGGAAACCGGGCAGAGAAACAGAATATCAAACTTGCAAGACGAATTCGTTACCTATTTAAACGAAAAAGCAAAAGAATAGAACAAGTGAATAAGTTTCTTTAAGCAGAGATAATAAATAGATTTTACACTTAATTAAAGTTGGGGGGGGGCGGAAAAAGATAAACCTGACCAAACTACAATGTTATAAAAGCCAATCATTGATTCTTTTCCTTATTTTATTGTTTCTAAGGTGTTTATCAAAACCTACAGCTAATGCAGAAGTAGACCTCCTAATAGTCTATAAAAACAGATATCGGTAAACGGTTAAAAGGACTTTTATTGAATCTTTTTTAAAAATTCCCTAAAAGGTTTTTTCCTAACAAAAGCAAAGACTTTTTAATAAAAAACCCGTTCTTAGTTTGCAAGGAGGTGAAAACAAAATGGTTGAAAAAAACATTATTTTGCCTGTTTCGATTATTGCTGCTGCATTGATTATTGTTGCCGGATTTGGTTTCTTTACACTAAACCAGCTTGCAGGGCAGGAATCAATAGTTGTTCAAATTCCAGGCTATCTTGAAAAGACAACCAGTGTACAAAACGAGGGTTCTTTATCCAATCTTGGTGACAATGTAGTAAGTTTTGCTGCCGCTGATTCAGATGAAAAGCTAAGGCTGATTTCTGTTTCAGGAACAGTAACAAAGACTGCAAGTCCTGAACTGGCTTACATTACTCTAAGTATTGAAACACTTGATAAGAGTGCAAGCAAAAGCCAGAGTGACAACGCTGTTCAGGCAAATCAGGTAATAAATGCTTTGGAGAACGCAGGAATTGCCACAGGTGACATTGAAACAAGTTCTTACAATGTACGGGAAGAATTTGAGTGGACTGAATACCCGCGCAAATCAGTTTCTGTTGGTTACAAAACTACTAACACAATCAGGGTAAAAGTACGCAATCTTGGACAAGTAGGCAATGTTATTGATACTGTTGTGAACGCAGGTGCAAACAACATCAGCAATGTAAGCTTTGGTCTTACAAATGAAACAGAAGCAGCACTCAGAACAGCGGCTTTAAAAGACGCTTCTGAAAATGCGCGAATAAAAGCACAAAGCATTGCGTCTGGTTTGGGCATTGGTGTTGGACAGGTTTATAGTGCAAGCGAAAGTTCAAATTATTCTGCTCCTTCCTATGCAAGAAACTATGCAATGGCTGAGGATTCTGGAGCTGCAGCACCAACTCCAATAACTCCTGGAGACATAGAGTTTAGTGCAACAGTAAGCGTTCAATTTGAAATACAATAAACAATAACAATTGTTTAATTGGAATGCGATAGGCAACAACAATCATTTAATTCGAAATACTGTATGTTTAACAGGTACTTTTGGTGCCTGTTCTTTTTTTATTTTTTATTCAAAAAGACTTCTGTGTGAGGGTAAGCAAAGTTAACGGTTTTTTCTTTTGCAATTTTTTCAAACACTTCGTTTGTTACCATTGTTGAAATTTCGGTCAACCTTTTTGCAGGAACAAAATATCTTACTGAAACATTTACTCCGCTTGGCTGAAGGCTTGTTCTTACATAAGGTTCTTTCTTTACACTTTCAGCAAATTGTTTTGTGTGCTTTTTTGCTGCTTGAACTCCTATTTTCATTGCCTTGTCCAAATTGCTTTCATATGTTGCAGCAAAAAATACCTGTGCAAGCACAAACTCGTCCTGTTGTGTGTAATTTACAATGTTTTGTTCAAAGAGCAGGCTGTTTGGAACCATAATGTTTCTTCCTGAATTTTCTTCTGTTTGAACAATTCCACCAATTTCTTTTAGAGTAATGTGTGTTAAAGAAATGTCTCTGACATCTCCTTTTACGCTTCCAATAATTACTCTATCACCTATTTCAAACGGTCTTCTTGTAACAACCATAATCCATGCTGCCATTCCTGTAATTGGCTTTTGTAAAGCAAAACCGATTGCTGCAGAAAACAGTCCAAGTGTCAGGCCCAATCCTGTCCAGTCTCCGCTGAATGAAAAGATTGCAATTAAAATAATCAAAACAACAAAAACGTATTTTATTGTTGTTGAAAAAATTTCAACATTTGAAACCTGTTTTTTTGTTTTAGCAAGCTTCAAAAGGCTTCTTTTTACAATTCCAAGCAAAAAACTGAATACTATATAGACAACTACAATTATTCCGATTGTTACCAAAATAGGCAAAATAGTGGTTCCAAATCCGTTTGCTAGTTCAAAAAAGCCAGGCATACAAGATTTATGCTTCCAAAGTTAAAATACTTTTTGTTAGTTTCCTTTTGAGAAATTTTTAACCATTTTGTCAAATCTGTTTTCTTTTATTGCAATTTTTGCTTCTTTGACAACTTTTTGAACAAAGGAAATGTTGTGAATTA
>DAOWAC010000018.1 GCA_030634785.1 Chloroflexota bacterium
ATCCTGTTTGTATACAGAGTTGTTCAACAAGCTGGTAGAAAGTATTAACTTTTATTCCGGGTATTGTAGTTGTAGGGGTCATACTAAATAGGAGTGCAAACTCCTATTTAGCCCTATTTATAAAGCATTTCTACAGAGCCCATTCAAAAAGACACGGCCTTTTTAGCAAGCATTCATTGCCTTTTAACTTGCTTTTACGATTCTGAATTTTTCCCAAATTTTCTGGAATTCTGAAGCAAGAGAGGCATAATTTGCAGCGCCCTCTTGTCCTTTTACAAGTTCTTTTAAAATAACCTTAAAGCTTGCTCTTGGTCCTGCTCTTAACTTTGCTTCACTAAGTTCTTCTGCTGCACAGTTAATGCTGTCAACTGCTCTTAGTTTTGCTTCTTCTTCTGTTTCATTTGGTCCTCTAAGATACCATGTTCTTGAAATTTCACAGCCTGCAATTCTTCCTGAGTCAACAAACAATGCAGCTGCCAATTCGTCTTCGTAAAGATCGTCTCCAATGCTTGAAGCATTTCCTTTTTTGGCATTTTCAAATTCTGAATTATAATTGTAATAAGCCATTACATGCTCTGGTTTTACTTTCTTTGACGGAACAGGTGCAAGGTTTCCAAGATAGGTTCCAATTCCTTTATCTTTAAAGTTCTTGCACTCTGGTTCTTCCCAAAGCACTGCCTTTCCTTCTGCAATTTCTTGGTCCATTCTTTCAAAGTCTTCTGATTTTTCAAGCTTTACAAACTTGTAATGCTTTCCGCGATAATCTGTGGCAGTAATATCAATTCTGTAAGTCCGTCCTCTTTCAAGTTCCTGACTTGCAGGCAAAACATTTTCTTCGTCAATTATTCCATCTCCGTCATTGTCTTCTCCTTTTCTTGGTCCGACTTCGCTGGTTATTGCGCCCTCAATCGCATCATCACCAAACTCATCCCAGTAAAGTTTCCATCCCTGATAACCAACCCAATTTGAAAGAACTCCGCCTGCAATTCCCTTTCCAAGGTTTTTCACAAGGTTCCATGTTGTGCTTAAATTAATAAATCTTGTAGGGTTCTTCAGCATTGTCTTCAGTCTTGTCCAGCCTTTTAATCCCTTTGCGTCAATGATATCATCGGCAATTCCCTTAATCCCTTTCTTTGCTTCGCCTGTAAGAATGTTTTTGGCAAGCTTTTCGCCAACTTCTTTTCCAATCACCTTTTTGGCAATTTCATCGCCAACTTCTGTCCTTAACTTAGTAAGGGCAACTCTTGAAGCAATATCCAAATCGCTTGGATTAACTTTTAGTGTATACCTTATAATCTTTCCTTTAGCATTGTAAACAGGAATTTTTTTTGGCTTTAACGGATTTTCCAATCCTTTGCTAATGGAATTCCTAACTCTTTCCGAGAATTGTGCTGCATCATCGGCTTCCATCATTGCGTATTTAAGTTCAGGTGACTGTTTTTTCATTTCATCAATTATATTTTCTGTCATTGCATTTTTCAAATTTGTTTGCATAGTCAGTGCTTTTGCATCTGCTGTTGTCAAAGTAACTGTATCTTCAAGCATTCCGTCGCCAATTCCAAGTTTTCCTTGGTTAACAATCTGCCCTTCGTCTAAAAAGTTGTCAAGCATTTGAACTTTTATATCATCAAGAGACCTGCCAAGATTGTATCCAAGCTCGTCCACATTTGCCAGTATCTTTTCGCTCATTTCCGCCCCCATTTTGCCGTATGCTTCCCTGCTTGAGTTTACTATTGCTTGGTCAATTGTTTTTGCCCCGCTTGCTTTTGCTGCCATAAGGCTTTTTTTAATTTCGCTTGCATAAACACTTTGCATTTCGTTAACAAGGTCTTTGTTTGCTGTTGTCAAATTCTTTAACGTGCCCTTTTTCAATTCTCCAAATACTGTGTTTGCAACATTTCTGCTTGCAAGTGTTGAGGACATGTCGCCAATTGCGCTGCCTCCGTTAAATACGCCGAGCCTTATGCTGTCTGCTCCTGTTCCAAGAACTGCTGCAGGAATTATATCCTCTCTAAACTGTTCTTTTGCAAGGGCTTCTGCAGCTTCCTTATCTTCTGGTATAAGGCTTGAATTTCCGGCATTGCCAACCAGATTTTCACCAAACGGTATGTATTTTGTTACAAAGTTTTCAATGCCTTCAACAATGCTTTTTCCTTCGCCGCCCAAATCTTTTACTGCTTCCCTTGAAGCCCATACTGCAGGAACACCACAGTCCAATGCAATGTCGAAAGGAATGCCCCATCCAAAGTGCATTATTGCACCATATGCTGTTGCAGTTAATGCACATGGAACAAAGTAACTTATAATTCCCTTAAGCTTTCTGAACGCAGTTTCCCTAATGTACGCTGGCTGTTCTGCAACAGGCAAATCTGTTCCTGAACCGTACAATTTTCTTGCTTCGTCCATTGCTGCTTCTGCGGCAATTGCTCTTTGTACTGTTGTAATGTTAATAAAGTTTGAGCCACCGTCTTTAATGCTCCAGTTTATTGTGGCATATGCAACAAGTGATTCTTGTTCTCCTTCTTCTTTTCCTACTTTTACTTCGCCCATTTTTTTGACAAGGTCATAAGGGTGTAGTCCGCATGTTTCAATTGTGATTTTGTAAGGTGTTGTTTTTCTGTCAAGTTCTGTTGTACCAATTACGCTTTTTGCTGTTATTGAAATGTCTTTAACATTGTCAACTGCCTGTGTAAACATTTGGTTTCCTTTTATGCAAAATTGAGCTTCTGCAGTATAATTTTCTTTGCCGTCATTTACAAGCATTAGTGCAGGTCCCTGTTTTGTTTCTCCGTTTGAAAATTCTTCAAGTAGTGCTTTTCCTTTTGAGTTTCTTATTGCAATGTATTCTATTCCGTTTTTGCTTGGGTTCTTTCCTTCTGTTAAAAAGTCTGTTTCGAATACTACGCTTTCGTTTGCTTTGCTTGTGACATTGAAGTCAGTGCATCTTTCGCTTGTGTCAATTTTTATTATTTCTTCGCCTTTAATTTCAAGTTTTCCGTATAGTTTGTCAAGGTCTGAATAGCTTTTCATTACAATATATTGTCCTGTGTCGTCTTCTCCAATACAGTCATCTTTTGAAAATGCTCTTCTTTGGAATATTTCAAATGCTTTTGCTATTTCTCCTTCCATTACTTTGTTTTCTGAAGAAAATCCTGCTGGAACATGTGCGTAAATTGTTTTTGGAGTATCTGGGTCTCCGCTTTTTGAAATTCTTATTTTCAAAAGCCCGCCTTCAACATCTCCTTTTACAATTTCAAGTCTGTTGCTTCCGCTTGAAATATTGTCACTGTATCTTCCTTCTCCGTCTCCAAAGAGTTCTTTTGCAAAAATCTTTCCTAACTGGCTGTATTCTTCGCCTGCTTGTACAAAGCCAGGCCATGCCATATAATGTTGTGTAATTGTAAATCCTTTGTCTACTGGTAAAAAGTTTGCTGTGTTTTCAATATTGTGCAGGCATTCGTCTGTTGTTACTCTTCCTGGCTCTATAACATTTGCTGAAATCCAAAAATTCTTTGTATTGTCATTTATTACAATTTCGCCGTTGTGAATTCTTGCAGCTCCAACAAGTTCAACGTAATATTTTCCGCATCCTTTAAATGTTCCACCAAGGTTCATGTTTCCAAAATCAAAGCCTATTCCGCCAATGCTTTCAATGCTTTTTTCTCCTTGTACAACATCATAATCTTTCAATTCTCCACTGCTTTCACTTAAGGCTTTTGTCATTACTTCTTTTGTCATATAATCAAGCTGTAGGAAAACAGGAATTGGTTCGCTAATAATTCCCATGTCGGTAAAGCTGCAGTAATCGCTTCCTTGCTGTGAACAATTTCCAAAGTTTTCTGCGCTAAAATTTGCACGTCTTGATTTGTCTTCAGCTGTTTTTACAAGTGTTTCTGCTTTTTTTACAAGGAATGTTGCAAGCTGTTCTGCGTCACAATAACCATTTGAACAGTCGCTTGAAAGAATTGGGAATGCAACTCTTTCGCTTCCTTCTGATTCACATTTCTTTAATGATATTTCTGCAGTGTGCTTTCCGTCTGGTGTTGCTGCAACTTCTCCAAGTTTTAGTGTAACTGTTAATTCGTTTGTTTCAATTGGTGTGTTTTGGTTTATTATAATTCCCTGAATTTTTATTGTTCCTGTTGTTTTTGTTTCCTGACTTTTTAACAGAATTAATTTGAAGTCTTCTTCTGTTCCTGGGTTAATTGTTGGCCCTGGACTTATTACAAATGTGTTTCCGCTTATTTTTTCAGGTTTTACTTCTCCTGTAATTCTTACAGGTTCGCCGCAGTCGTTCTTTATTTTTATTGCTCTTTCGAGTGTTCCTTTTCCTGCTTCGCTGCTGATGAGTGAAGAACTGTCAACAAATCTTGCATTTAGGCATTTTGTTCCTGAATAATTTGCATTAATCCTTATTCCACCCAAATTTGGTTGTAGTCTTCCGCCTACATTTCCTGACAATTGTACCCATCCCTGTCCTGGTTTTTGTAATGCTTCTGCTTGTTTTGTTTCTGCGTAAACAAATCTTTGTGGTGTTAGTGGCTGATTTGGGAAAAGGTTTATTCCATAGTTTCCTCCTGGTTTTATATCAAAGGTTATTCCTGCACTGTATTGTTCTGGTCTTACAACGGCTCTAAATCCTGTGATTGGAATCTGTCCGTTGTTTATTACTTGCATTGGAGCCTGTGCATATGCAAGTTCGTCTTGTGCACTTCTAATCATCCATAGTGCGATGTTTGGAGGATAGCTTAGATTTCCCATTGGGTTTGTAAGTTCAACTGTTAGTGGAATTGTTTTTGCAATCTGGCTTGATTCAAATTTTAAAGTATATTCTAATCTTTGCTGAAATCCGTTCATTCTTTCAATTCTGTTTGTGGCATTTACTTTTACTATTGCTGTTTCTCCGTCATCAATTCTAAGTGTTGGAACTGTTACTGTCAAATTTGGATCCTGTTGTTTTGCTTCTGCACTTCCTCTTAGGTCAAGTGCTGTACCACAGTTGTTTTTTACTTCAATTTCTGCCATTCCTGTGCTTCCTGCTCTTCCGATAAATCTTATCATAAGGTGTTCTGTGTCAAAGTAAAGACAGTTTTCTTCAAGCTGTTTGTTGTAATTTATCTGCAGTTTTGTTACGCTGTTTGTTGGATAATTTCCTGCAACCATTCCTTTGATTATTAAATCTGCTTCGCCGTAAAAGTTTTCTTCACTGTCTTCATCCAGGTTAACAAGCACTCTTATTGTTGCGGTTGAATCCTGTCTTTTTCCAATTGATTGGGGCATTGTAACGCTTACTGAAAATTCGTCTGGGAAATCGTCTCCTTTTTCTATTTCGTATTCAAGTTCCTGAACTTCTTCTTCTCCAGTGTTTTTGATTGCAAGTGAAACACTTGATTCTTTTGATTGTTCTGCAATGCTTATGTTTATTGGGCTTTTGATTTCTAAAATTCCGTTTCTTGCAATTACAAGTTCTGTTTCTTCTCCTTTGTATCCTTCAGCGTTTACAATTATTGTATAAAATCCTGGGTCAAGACTGTTTCTGAAATAATATTCTCCTCTTAATCCATGTCTTGTGCTTTCTTTTCCAATAACTGTTGAAACAAGTTCTCTGCTTGAATTCTTTACATGTACAACAGCATTTTGAACAGGGTTTCCATCTTCTCCGTCTAAAACTTTTACTGTGAAAGCCTGTCCTATTTGCGGACTGCTTGGTGTAATGCTTACAATTAATGGTTTGTTTCTTTCAATTTCAAAAATAAATGTTTCGTCCAAAATTCCTTCGCCTATTGCCTGCATTTTTATTTCAGCAGATCCTTCTTCTATTGCTTTAAAATATACTCTTATTTTTCTTGGTCTTTCAGGGCTTACTCCTAAAGAGCTTATTGTTAGAGAAGTACTTTCTCCTCCTTGGCTGAAGCCAAGAGGATTTGCACTGTTTTGTAATTCTAAATTTACTTCTCCCATTTCAAGAAAACCCTGTCCTGAAATGTCTGTTTCAGGTGACATAAGTTCTCCTTCCTGCTGGTCTACAAATTCGTCAACGTCATATCCTGTAAATTGTAGTTTTGGAGCGGTTTTGTCTGTATCAAGTTTTAGTGTAATGCTTACTGGCTTGTTTGAACTCAAATCAATTTCAAGAGCATAAAGTTCGTCTGTAACTGCTTTGAAATCCTGTCTGTCAATATAAAGTCCGTTTGGAAGAACAAAGAAATATGCTCCGCACAAATCGTTTTCACAATCAGGCTTTGCTGCAAATACCTGAATTGGTTCATTAATAGTATCTGCATACAGTCCTGTTTTTGTATCGGTAAACATTTTTTCGCCAAGTTCTGAGTCAAAAGGCGTTCTGAATATTTTTCCTTCTGCTTCAGACCATGCTCTGTAATGAAGTTCAATGTTTTCTTTTGTAATCAAATAATTTGATGTAACCTTTACTCTGAATGCAACAGTATTTTCTGGTTCTTCAAAATATAATTCTACAAATTTGTTTTCCTGTCCTGGCATTCCTGTATTTTGCAAGTCTGCTGTTTCATTTCCAGGTGATGGAAGTGGCTGGTAGCTTTTTCCATAAAAATAATTTGAGGTTGTTGCTTCAAAGCCTGTTATTCCTTCTTCCTGTGATTCAACAAATGCAACTCCGTCTGCTCCAACTCTTACATGCACTCCGCCTTTTTCAACCCCTGTTGGCCAAGTGGTTTGAAATGCAAGCCATCCTTCTTCGCCTTTTTCAATTCCTTCAACTGGTAAATTTTCGCTATTAAAAATTCCTACAAGTTCTATTGTTGGAGAAATTCCTGTTGAGGCTTCTCCAAGATCTATTGTAACAGTTTCAAGTCCCTGTACATTTACTCTTTGTGAATATGTTTCACCTGACTCTGTTTCAACATTTACAATTATTTCGCTGTTGCCTTCAGTGTTAAAGAAAACACTTCCGTCCAAAAGGTTTCCGTCAAACAAAAGTGTACCTGAAACGCTTGTAACTATAATATGTCCTGATGCTTTGTTTCCCTGAGCGTCAAGAACGTCAACTTTTATAATTCCTAAAGGTTTTGAAAGCTCTATAATCATTTGGTTGTCTTTGTTGGCTTCAATAAGTTTTTCTCCAATTCCTTTTTCTGCTTCTTTTACTGCGTTGGCAATTACTAAACTTCCTGTTTTTGCAACAATGCTTGCATAACCGCTTATGTCTGTTTTAATTGAAGGAACTCCCAGTGGAAGTTCTTTACCTTCAACTCTTTCCTTAAATGAAATGTCTGCATTGTTTGCCATTGATTTAAATGAATCAAAAACAGAAATTCCAAGATATGAACTGTTTGAGTTGTCAGCTGATTCAATAGAAACACTTACTGTTTCAACTTCTGCAACATTTATTTTTTCTCTTGATGACAAAAAGCCCTGTTTCCATCCTGTAACATAATACTCTTTTGGTTCAAGTCCTGTAAATTCAACTACTCCTCCAAATCCTGTTATTTTCATTCCAACAAAATTTGAATTGCCATCAAACAACTGAATTACTGCATCGCTTAAAGGATTTTGTCCGACAAATGCTGTTACAGTAAGTTTTGTTCCTCCAAGCATTAATGTAACAGGCCAGAGTTCGTCGTCTTGTCTTAAAGTTCTGCTTTGATCCAAGTCCATTGAATCATATCTTAAAAATCCGTCCTTTTCAACAATAAGCCTTATACTTTTACCTTTTTCAATTGAAAAAATTGTTTCGCTTCCGTCAATTGTTCTTTCGTCAATGCTTGTATCAGTTTCATTGTTCATTACAATTATTTTTACACCATCAATTGGCTGTCCTGCTTCATCAAATACGCTTACTACAAGGTTTGAATTTCCCAAAAAGCTTGCAGTGCTTCCAACAAGACTTATTCCTTTTAATTCGTCTGCTCTAAATGAATAACTTGCTGAAAGAGTTTCATAACCGTCTGCTAACACTGTTAAAAATACTTCTGTGTTTTCCGGAATTCCAACAAAGCTTGCCTTTCCTTCATTGTCACTTATTGCATTTTTTGTTGAATCCTGCCATGTAACCGAAACCGCAGCACCTCTTACAGGGTCTCCTGTTTCCTGATCTAATAACTGAACCTGTGCATCAACTGCATTCATTTGTTTTTGCATTTGAATGCTTGTGCTGATTGTTTTTCGTTTAACAGTAATGTTTTTTATTGCTTTATTAAATCCAAGTTTTTCTGCAGTAATTTCAAGCTCTGTTCCAATCGGAACACCGTTCAAAGTAATTGTTTCTCCATTGGTAATCTTTTCAGGTCCTTGCAAAATTGTTCCTGCAGAATCTTTTACAGTTATTGTAACGCCTGAAACACTTTCATTAAACTGGTCTTCAAAACTTATTTCAATAGCAGGACTTAGTCCCGAACCGATAAAAACAATTCCGTAAATTCCTGCAATTAAAATTACCAGTATTGCAATTGTTATTGGAAATGCAGGAAGTCCTCTTTCTTCCAATGCATCATTGTAAGTGTAAACAGGAACGCCTTTTTTGTCAAAAAAGTCAAGAACGGCATAATACTTTTCTTCAAGTGCTGAATAAATCCCGCCAAGTTTTTCTGAAAACATCTGTTTCACTTACCACCGTTGTTTAATTACTTTCTTTTACCTAATTAATTTCTGCTTCAATACTATATTAATCTTTATATAAATGAAATATAAACATGTTTTGCCCTTTTAGAAGGGTTGAATAAAAAAAAGTACAATCTAATATATTAAAGTAACATATATTGCAATTTTGCAAAATAATTTGGCTTGTTGCAAAACCTGCTCTTGCTTTGCAAACTTTACCTTTTTCTTCTCGTTTTTTTCTTTACAACTTTTGCTTCAGTAGGTTTTGCAGTTATAGTTCCGTATCCTTCAAAAATTTGCGGTCCTGCTTTGTGAACCATTGCTCCTAGGAATCCAAGAATTGCTCCAAAAATCAGGTCAATAAAGAATCCAAGAATTACTGCGACAATTCCAAAAAATATTCCCATTACTCCGCCTGCAAATCCTCCGGCTGAACCTGCTGAAGAATATGCTATCAGAACAGGGAGGCTGCTTATTGAAAAAAGCAATGCAACAATTCTTACAAAAAGTCCTGCAATTACTGCTGCCATTGCACCTCCAAAGGCACCGTCAATTGGTCCTCCACCTGTTGCTTTTGCTGTTCTCAAACCAGCCCATGCAATTACTATCCAGGCACATAATGTAAACGTAAGATTTATTGCGCCAAGTACTGTAATATTAAAATTTGTGTCAAGCTGAATTTCTGTAAAATTGTCAAGTGCAACAACAAGAACAATTTGCAGATAATACAGTACAATAAGTGCTACTATCGGAAGTTTTACTTTTGGAAAAAAATCTCGCATCAGTTCCATTAGTTAAATAACATTTTTGGATTATTTAAACCTTTTCTTAAGGTTTCATCTTAGAATTTGCTTCTATTTTCTGTCATTTTTTATTTTTCAATTTAGGCTATTTTTTTCGTTTTTTTAACGTCGTCTTTTACAGCCCACCAAAACCAAATAATGTATATTCCTGCAATAGAAATAAGCAAAAAAGCCCTGAACAAAATATTGTGAGCAAAAGTAATCAATGCAATATCTGCTGTTTCAAGAATTAACCAAATTGTAAAAACAATTCTTGCAAAATTCAAGACAATGGTTGCAAGTCCTGCAGAAACAGAACCAAAAAGTCTTTTTCTCCAGTCAATTCCTGCAGAAGCAATTATTGCACTTACAACAATTAAGGTTTCCATCAAACCAGTGCATAGTTCACTTATTTCAATTGCTGGTCCGCTTTCAAGATGAATAACTGCAGTTTCGCTTATTGTTACATATCCCTGATATCCTATAAATTGAAGAAATCCCAAAACATTGTCTGCAACCCATTGTTCTATTACAATTACTGGAAAAAAAAATTTGATTAAAACAGACAAAGCAAGATAAACAATAATAAAAATTGCAAGAAACCTTCCAGTCTTAACTGCATCGTCTCTACTAAAGCCCTTGCTTTTACTTTTCAGCAAGGCTTTCTGGTGTGCTGTTTTTTTTCTCATAATTAAATCAACAAACTTACTGCATTAAAATTTTTAATTCTTTTTATTGGCAATTTTCTTCCTGTTCCTTTTTGATTTGTAAGCCAATGCAATTGACAGCAGCATTATTGCAATTATAACTGCTCCTGCACAAAACAAGAGGTCAGGACTTTTAAACTTTTGACAACTTCCGCTAATGCACATCATTCCATTGCCACATTCAGTTCCTTCAAAGCCACTGTCATAAACACACTGTCCTTCGCTGCAGTAATCTTTTGTACAAGGATTAAAATCATTACAGGTTATTCCAGTACAATCATTTTCATCTATCGGAATCAATGCAATAGGCACTCCCATTTCTCTAAATACAACTCCGACCTCTTCCTTGTCTTCGTCACTATACCTAAA
>DAOWAC010000028.1 GCA_030634785.1 Chloroflexota bacterium
AAGAAGAGCATCATAATCTTGCGAAATACAACCGTAAACATTTCCATCAGCAACCATTTGAGCAGCCTGTGCTTCTCCTTCACTTGGAGCCTGTACAACAGGCAAGCCCATTAGCTTTACAAGCTCTTTTGACTGTTCAACCAATTCAGGAGTAAGCCTTACTGTTTGCTGTGCATATTTTCTTGCCTCTTTTAAATCACCTGCCTTTTGTGCCTTTACCATCTTTTCTTCAGCAGCAGTTCTAATAGCACGCCTTTTCGCTCTTGTCTTGCTTTTCAATTCAGATGGGGTTCCATCAAAAACAAAAACAGGTTTTATATCCCTTTCAAGCAAGTTAATGGTTCGGTAAAAAAGACCTGCAAGATGTGATGTTATTCTGCCCTTTTGATCCTTCAAAGGACTTCCGTCCATTCCTCTTATTACTGAAAGAAACTGGTAAAGAATGTTAAAACTGTCAACTGCTACAATCCTACTTTGAAGAAAATCAAGGTCAATTTCTTCCTTTTCCAAAAGGTCGCCAATTGCAGTACCCATACAATAACTATACTAAAAGAAAAACTAATTAAAGGGAATTTTCATAAAAAAACTGTTTGGAATCAACAGAAAGAGTCAATAGTAAAATCACAAAAATTTTCCGGGTTACTTGCAGGTCCCTTGTTTCCAAAACCAGTGTTGTTTAAGCCACTGCACTCAAAACCAACACCACCAAGACCGCAGGAAATGTTATTCTTCACCAGGTTGTCATTCCCTTCAATAGCAATACCGGCAACACCAGTGTTTGTGGTAATGTTTCCTTCCACAAGGCTGTTTGACAAATTCTCAAAATTAAAACCAAACTTTAAATTGTCAGTTGCAACATTATTGCGAAACGTTCCACCAACAACATCTTTAACCCAAATTCCAAGCGTTAAAAAATCAAAAGTACAGTTTTTGACAGTTAGCTGTTCGACTGAACCACCTGGTTCACTTGCATAAACCCCAACTCCATTCTTAGCTAAGTCAAAAATCCTATGTCCCTGACAGTCTATCAAAACATTATCTGTTCCAGACACATTAATGCACAAAGTACCACTTGCCTGTAAATCAGATTCAAGCATATAATACCCTGATTCAGTCACAACATAACCGCAAGAAGATATTACAGTTGGCGGAACAGGCTCAACAATTGGTTTGCTTGGAGTTATTGAAACACTTTGCTCCAAGCCAGCAGGGTCTTTATAAATTATTAAGATTGAATCAACTGTTTGGGCTGCTTCATCACAGGTGATGTTTATTTCACCTCCTGCAAGAATTTCAAAAGGAATCCCGACAGTTATTTCATCCAAAGGATTCACACCATTAACAAGACAATTGGAATAACCGGTCGGAAACACTATTTTGGTAATCTTAATATTTCCCCCTGCAATATTTTGCAGTTTTATTGTAGTTCCATCGCCCAAAAAAGAAGCGCCTTTAATCATTATTTTTCCAGGAGCAGAAGAAAAAATTGTTGCCTCCGAATCAACAGGAGAGGCAATAAACACAAGCACCCCTATAACAGTAGCAATTAAAACCAAGCCCCAGCCATAAGTCAGCAAATACTCTAAGCTAGCTTGAGCATTGTTGTTTTGGAAGCACATGTTAATAATTCTGCTTTTGTGTTTTTAATGTTTGTCTTTTCCAAAAAAAGAGGTTTTTTAACAGGTTTTGAAAATATTCTTCTTAGATGGATTGCGAAATTTGCGGCAAAGAAATTGGAAAATTAAGACAAACAGTTGTTGACGGAAACACCTTATTTGTATGCGAAGAATGTGCTTCTTTTGGAAAAGAAAAAGCTGTTGAAAAAACCGAGAAAACAGTACAAAAGCCAGCACCTCAAAGAACCATTCTGCCGCCTGAATTCAGGAAAAAAGAATTTGATTTGGGTTTGGAAATCGTTGACGACTTTGGAAAACAAATAAGAAAGGCAAGAGAAGCAAAAGGCATGACAACCAAAGAACTGGCAATGAAAATTTTTGAAAAAGAAAGCCTTTTGCACAGGATTGAAAACCAAGCAATCAAACCAAGTGATGAAATGATTAAAAAGCTCGGAAAACAGCTTGGCATACAATTAAAAAAGAAAATAGAGTAATTGAATGTAGTAAACAAAAAAATTGAGTAATTGATTTTTATGAACCGCTTTTCACAACTTGTTTTGGCTTTCGTAATAATTGGTGCGCTCTTAGTTACAATTACTCTTACAATACCGGGACTTGATCTTTCATCTCCTCTTCTCATCTTTGCAATTGCAGGATTTTTATTAATTCCAACATTTGCAATTAAACGATTTACAAAACATGATACTTTTTATATACTAACCGTGGCAAAAACCAAAAAGCCAATTAAATTCATTAAATGGATTAGTAAACCAAGAATTTGGGACCTGCTTGCAGACGTTGGATTAATTATTGGTTTTGGAACAATTGCAATAGACTACAAATATGCAAGAAAAAAAGGAAAAGCAAAAAGAATTGCAATAGATATTGCTTCAGCAATCTTGCTTTTTATAATTTTCTTTGCAATAGCATGGATTTTCTTTGCAGCAAACAGCCCAGCACTTTTTGACATAGTACTTCTTTGGTCAATTGGCTTTGCATTAGGTGGCTTAATGCTTTTCGCAATTGTTTCGCTTGCATGGCAGGCACTTGATATAATAGTAAAGCTTCTAGCAGGAAGAATGCCTTGTCCCGGAATAGCACCAGTAATTCCCGGCGTACAAATTCCAAATGTTCCAACATTCCTTACACCCCCAATATATGTCTGGGGTGCATTTCTGATAATTTTAGTAGTACACGAATTTGCACACGGAGCATTAATGAAACGGGCAAAGCTAAAAATAAAATCAACAGGCATTCTTTTGCTTGGACTTTTACCAATCGGAGCATTTGTTGAACCTGATGAAAAATTGCTTAGAAAAAGCAGTGAAAAAAACCAGTTAAGAGTTTATGCAATTGGCCCAGCTTCAAACATTTACTCAATGATTGTATTTTTTGTAATTGTTGCACTTATTACAGCAGCCTTTGCGCCATTAATTATGCCAAATATAGAGCGAATGGAAAAAGAGATTTACCTTGATTCGGTTGTAATAGAAGAAGTTCTTGAAGATTATGAAATTTGCGGAAATGATTTCAATATACCAGCACAAGGAGTAATTGAAGAGGGGTGGATTTTAAGAAACCACAACGGCATTGAATTGAAAACCGCTTACGATTTCAAACAGGCCTTTAGCAAACCTGACAAAAATGTTTCAATGATTTTTGAAACCCAAACAGGCGAAATTATTGAACTGGAAATTGAAAGAAACCAAAGGAACGAAATTGGAATAATAACTGGCCTGAATTATGTTCAGGGAAAAGAACCAACACAGGAATATATTGACCTATTATCAATGCTTAACGGTCTTTCAATCTTCTTTGGATGGCTCCTAATGCTGAGCTTTGCAATTGCAATGATTAACTTTTTGCCAATGGACCCTTTTGACGGAGGAAAAATGGCAAAAATTGTTTTCCTGCCATACTTTGGTTTTCTAAAAATGAACAAAGCAGATACTGAAAAATTCATCGGAAGACTAATGCTCTGGATAGTTCTAGGCCTTCTTTTACTAAACGCGTTTCCACTGTTTTTGTAAAGAAAAAAAAAGAAAAAGAAATTGGGAGAAAAATTCCTCCGCAATTATCTAACAAATTCTATATCAAGTTCGCCTTTGCCGCTTCTTTTATCCATTGCGGCTTCGTGAGCAGGACCTCTAATGTAAGGAGAGTGAACTCCTGTGAAGATGGTTATTACTTCTATTTTGTTTTCAAAAGTTGGATCAACTCTCGAACCCCAAATAACCTGTGCCTTTGGATCAATTCTTTCAGTTAAGAGTTCTCCAATAGCGTTTGCTTCACCCAAAGTTAGTTCTGGACCACCTGTAATGTGAATCAAAGCACCTGTTGCTCCAGCAATATCCACATCCAAAAGCGCGTTCCTCAAGGTATCTTCAACAACCTCGTTTACTTTATCAACGCTCTTGCTTTCTCCGACCGCAATTACGCTAAGACCTTTGCTGCTCATGACACTTCTTACGTCAGCATAATCTAGATTGATAAGACTTGGCTGTGTGATTGTTTCAGTAATTCCTCTCACAGTTCTTGCAATTACTTCGTCTGCAACCTTGAATGCATCCTGAATTGGCAAATTTGGAACAAGTTCAACAAGTCTATTGTTGTCAATTACTACAACAGTGTCTGTGACTCCTCTCAAATTTTCAATTCCTTCCTCTGCCTTAATTAACCTTGCTTTTTCCAAAGCAAAAGGATATGTCACAATTGCAATAACAATTGCACCCTGCTCTTTTGCAATTTCTGCAACAATAGGAGAACAACCTGTTCCTGTTCCTCCACCCATTCCGGCAGAAATAAAAAGCATGTCAACATCTGACATTACTTCTTCCAAAGCAGATCTTGAAACTTCAGCAGCCTTTGCTCCAATCTCAGGATAACCGCCTGCTCCAAGTCCTCTTGTAACTGATTTTCCAATAAGAATTTTTGTCAACTCATCATTAACCAAAGCAAGGTGTTGCTTATCAGTATTTACTGCAACAAGCTGTGCTCCTGAAATTCCCATTCCAGCAAGCCTGTTAACAGCATTACATCCTGCACCGCCTGCACCAACTACCATTATCTTAGGCGTGCCAAACTCTTCAAGCCTGTCATCATCCATTTTATCTGTTTTTGTCATTGCATTTTCCACAATTGATTTCAAATTGATCACCCCTCCCAAAAGGATTCTGTTTTTTTACTAGGCAAAAGACTTGCCAACAATAATACGGTTAAACTCCTTAATATAGGTTTACTTTTATGTATAAAAGCCTAAATTGGGCTTGTTTTGCAAAAAGAGGCAAGATAACACCAAATATGTTATGTATACGCTTAAAAGGGCTTTAGGACAACAGTATTATTCAAAACCCCCTATTCAGGACAATTTCAACCTTAACAATCCTAAAAAACACCCAAAAAGCGTTATATGGGGTTTGTTTTAAATTAAAAGCAATTATTGGTGTTTTAATTGAGTGTTTTGAAACATGGTAAACTTTAAACATTTCTTGTTTTGTAGTATATTTAACTAAACAGTTATAGGGCGAATTTTTTGGAGAAAATTGTTTGTGGAACAGCAACAAAAGACACAGAAAGTAATTGGCTTTTGGATACCTTTATTAAATTTAGCTAATTAATGTTACTTAGAAGACCTAATTAAAATTCGTGCCCTTGTAGCTCAGTAGGTAGAGCGCTCGGCTGTTAACCGGAAGGTCGTAGGTTCAAGTCCTACCGGGGGCGCTTTCTTCTAATTCAAACGCCTATCTCCCCTGCATTTAAATTGGTTTCTGTTGAGGAGGCGAAAGAATAGGAGAAAATATATTCAACCCTACAAACACAATTTGAAGAAAGAAATTCAGAGAGTAAAAGAGTCCAAAATACCTGCAATAAACAAACAACTGATTCTGAAATTCTATAAAAGGGAACAAAGCCACCCCTGTGGAAAGCTTTTTAAACAAGATTAACCTATAATCTATGTGATTTCACAAAAAACTGAAATTTGAAAAATGTGGAGTGGTTGAGATGTTTAGCCAGTTAAGGAGTATAGAAAGGCGAATCGTTGAATGGTTGAGAACCATCGTATATATAATCAAACTCGGGTTTAGGCTTTAATTTGCTTTAATTTTTTTAGAGGAGCTAGAATGGGCAAGCGCAAAAACAACAAATCAATTGAAAACATTAATTGCCCAAAATGCAAGCATCACAAGGTATGGGTTTTACATGGGGAGTACAAGCGTTGCACAAAATGCGGCAACAAGTTTGTGCCAGAGCAAGAACAAAATAAGAACTTGCTTGGATTTTTAAAAAAATGAATTAATTTGGAGGCTAAACAATGAGTGAAGTAAAAGAAATCAAAAACAAGTTCGTAAACCACATTGCTTTACTTGGAAAACAATGGGGCTTAGGCGAACCAGCTGGAAGAGTCTGGGGTCTACTGTTATTTGAAAACAAGTCTTTGACCCAAAGCGAAATTGCTAAAGAATGCAATTACAGCCTAAGCTTGGTCAGCCCAAGCTTAACCATTCTAGAAAAATGGGGACTTATTGCAACAATGGAAAAAAGAGGTAGAGAAAAACTATACAAAGCAACAATGTCTTTCTTGGAAGCATTTGAAAAAATACTGCGAAACTTCATGGAACTAAACATCGAGCCAATCATAGAACTGCTTTCAGAAGCAAAAGACAAAGAAACCAAAAAAAGGATGCAAAAACTACTAAACGAATACAAAAAAACCTCAGTACTATCAAAATTCTTCCTAGGCTTGATAAAAGCAAAAAAAACCCTGAGCCTAGAGCAATTAAAAAAAGTACTTGGAGAAGGAGAGTCCATTGCACTTTAACAAAAATTACCAGTAATTCTCCAACCACCTATTCAACAAAACAAACAACAAGTGAGCAAACACATGCCAAATAAGCCATTCAGCACCGCCAAAGACCTGCACTCCAAGATCATGCAAAAAGTTCAACAGAAACAAACAGACACCAGTCTGCTTTTAAAGCTCCCAAACAAATTAACAGGAAAACTTGGCGAAATAAAAGAATTCAAAAAAACCTACAAGCTTGTACAAAAACTTTCCTCCGTAAACGGGTTTGAAGTAAGCAAAGAAACCCTACATAGGACAATGTTTAACTCCGAAGCACTGCCACCTCTGGGAAAAGAGTACTGGTGGTTTCTATTCATCGGCCAAAACGGAAAAAAACCAATCCAATTAATGTTCCTTGTTTTCAGAAAACACGGAAAAAGCATGCTCTTCAACAACAAAAAAATGTTGCTCAAAAAACTTGGCAAAAACAAGTTCCAAGCAGTTACCGCTTGCTGGGCATGGGACGGAAAAAAACTGCAGGACTTGTGCGACACCAACGCCACAACAACAATCAGCCCAGAAAAAAAATCCTTGACCTCAAAAATTTCAAGCCAAAAAGCAGTTTTTAGGGGCAGCTTCCCAAATTTTGAGCTAAAAATAGGCAACATCGTCAACCTAAACATGACCAAGCTAAAACGAGTTGACAACAAAGATGCCTATGGCGTATTCCTACCCCCCTTTGGCATGGGCTGGGTGGATATGTTTTCAACCGCCAAAGGCACCGTTTTTGGAAAAAAATTTGAGGGAACAGCACACCTGCAAAAAGTTATTGGCATTACAACATTCGGATGTTTCAACTGGAGCAAAATATTTTTTCAAAAAGGCTCTTCAGCATCATTTTTCTGTGTTAAACCAGAAAAAAACTCAAAAAAATTCTTTAACCAAGCCATCTCCTTCTACGACCACAAAACCAAAAAAGTCATCAAATTCAAAAAACCAAAACTAAAAATATTGAAAAAAGAAAGCAAGAAAAAACTCAAATGGGTCATTACAGGTTACGATAAAAACAAAGAATTTAGGATTGTGCTAGAGGTCTATGCAGAAAAACAATTTTTTATGAAAGACGGTGAATGGCAAGTCTACACCGAATACGCTGTAACAGCAAAAGAATTCAGCCTAAAAACCAAAGACAAAAAAATCAGCCTGAACGACTTGGGAAAAGGTGTTGGAAATTTTGAAGACGCTTACGGATTCGTGTTCTAAAAAAAAATGGTGATTTACATTGACTAAAACAAAGGTAAAAAAAATCAGTGAAAAAGAAAGAAACACTCTGTACGAAAGAATCTGGGAAATCGATCTAGATGACAAGAGACCTGGCACTTGGTGGTGGTGGTTTTGGATTTTCTTCATAGAAAACAAAGACAACCAAAGCAAACCACAACAGCTAATGATACTATGGTCAACAAAAAACGACAGCAAAATCAAATGCAACAACCTAAACCTAAAATTGGACAACGAAATCAAAGTCCAAAAAAACAAAAGCACTTTCAACGGCGCAGTTGCAACATGGTACTTTGACGGGAAAAAAATGCACGAAAACCACATTCTAGAAAACTGTGACATAACCCTGAACAAAAAACCCTATGCCCTGGTTTCAGAATCAAAAAACAAAACACTTTTTTGCGAAAAAAACAACAAGTTTGTAGTGCAAATTAACAAAGGCAAAACAGAATTTGTCTTCAATTCAGAAATCGAAACCAACAACGAATTTGTCACCCCAACCCTCACCCAAAACAATTACCTCAAAGGCACCTTTAGCCACAAAGTTCTCAGAATGCCAAGACTAGACTTCAAGGGTATAATCAAAAACCAAGAAAAAGAACAAAACATCAGGGGAACAGCATATTTCCAGCAAGTAGTTGTTAACTCCCCCCTGTTTCCATGGTATTGGGGAATATTTCATTTTGGCAACGGCAGCATAGTCTCCTACTTCAACCCACACATTGGAACAGCAATGCTAAAAGACAACCTAACAAAAACATTACTCAGCAACGGCAACATTTCACTAAAAAAAGGAATATACTTCTTTGACAAAAAAGCAAAAAAACTTCACCTGTTTAAAAACATTAAAATCAAAAAACAAACAAACCAAAAAAACCAGCCAGTATTCAAAATCAGCGGAGAAAACAAAGACACAAAAATCTCTTTTACCGTTGACTGCTACGCAAATGCCTTCTGGAAATTTGAAAAAAAGTTTCTGGGTATAGTTAAAATGCGGTTAAAATACAACGAATACCCTGCCCAAATAACCCAATTTAACTTACAGGATAAACAAGGCAAAACACTAGCAGCACTAAAAGATTTGGGTACAGGAATCGGCAACGCAGAACACTCATGGGGGCTCCTAGCATGACCACAAAAAACAAAACAAAAGCAATTGCAGCAAAAACCAAAGACCTCATCGCACTAACGAGGCCAAACGCCTGGTTTGTAACAGTTTTCTCCCTAAGCATCGGCGCAGTATTTGCCCTGCCCAACACTACCCTTACTACTGAAACAGGCTTAAAATTCCTATTCCTATGCTTTGCTTTCGCTCCATTCATTGCAGGCGGCTTATATGTACTGAATGATGTTAATGACAAAAAAGTGGATCAAAAAAATCCGGACAAAGCCCGCAGGCCAATCGCGGCCGGAAGAATAACCCCTCTTCAAGGAACAATCTTTTCGCTTGCCTTGCTAACCATTGGATGTTTTTTAGCCCTCCAAATTTCCTTCCTACACTTTGTTTTCGCTTTAACGCTAATTTTTTTGCAACTAATTTATTCAATGCCTCCGATAAGATTAAAAGAAACATCAATTGACTTCTTATTTTC
>DAOWAC010000010.1 GCA_030634785.1 Chloroflexota bacterium
AAATTTCAAAAATTTCTTAAAGAATTTAAGAAAGAAAAAGATTCGCTTGTTGAAGGATTTGATGAAAAAGCAGAACGCTTTTCCGAAATTGAACTTTACTTTTATGCAATAAGAGCAAAGTATGAAAGCATCAAAAGCTATGTAATAAATGAAATAAGTGAAATGCGGCCGCATAAAACAATTATACTTTTGCAGATTTTGCCAAGGGGCAGATTAAGATTTAGTGCAAGAAGACAGGATTGTAAAGTAAAAGTAAACGATTTGCTTGTGGAAGCAGTTAAGGGAATTCCAGACAGTAATGCAGGCGGTCATGCTCCTGCCGCAGCAGGAAGCATTCCAAGACAGTATGCAAAAAAATTCAAAAACAATGTTATTGCAATTCTTGAAAAAAAATACAAAACAACTGCTTAATTAATTCAGCGAAGTCCTGCTTTTCTTCTCTCAAAGTAATCTGCACATTTGTCACTGCAAAAGGTAAACATTTTATTGTTTACTTCTTTTTCAACTGTTTTTTCAGGATCTATTTGCTTTCCACAAGTGCTGCAAATTCCTTCTTCTGAATTTTCATAACCTTCCATAAAACCAGCTTCTGCAGGAGTAATTTCATCCTCTGCAAGCTGTTCTGCAGCATCTTCTTTGTTGTAAACATCTTCAGTATCCTTTTCAGCAATATCATCTTCCTGCTGTTTTTCAACTACCTTTTCTTCCTCTGAAACATTACTGTTATCTACGCCTTCATTTCCGTCTGTTTGCCCGTCGTCCACTTCCTCGTCTTCAAGGTCATCTTCAATTTCTTCATCTTCTTCCTTTTTATCCTTTTCTTCGTCAGCCATAATAATTACCTCCAATAAATAAACAGTTCACTAATTTATTAACTTTTTTGTATAAAAGAATATACTATGGGTAGTTATTTGAATATTCTGAAAAAGCGCACTATCAGAAGATTTCAGCCAAGACCTGTTTCCTTTTCCCTGCTTAAAAAATGTGTTAATGCTGCAAGATTAAGCCCTACCGCAAGAAATGAGCAGCCATTGGAGTTTGTTGCAGTAAATGACACAACGCAGGTTACAATGCTCAATGAAGCAGTGCATTTTGGCGGAGTAGTAAAAGAAAAAGGCCGTGTGAAAGGAGAGGAACCAAAGGCATTTATTATTATAATTGCTGACAAAGAACGGGCTGATGCAAAGTATATTGGAATGGATGTTGGAATTGCAGCAGAAACCATTGTGTTGACTGCCTTTGAGTCAGGAATTGCATCCTGTGTAATGGGAACAATTGAACGGGAGCGCATTAAAGGCGTTCTTGAAATTCCAAACAGTTTTGAGGTACCGCTTGTTATTGCGTTGGGTTATCCACTGGAAAAGTCAGTTGCAGAAGATGAAACAAAGGGCATTCCCTATGGTGTTGACGAAAAAGGAATAATGCACATTCCAAAAAGGCCTTTGGAAAAAGTGCTGCATAGGAACAGGTTTTAAAAGAAAGAATTATAAAGAAATGACACCTAATAGTTCTTATGCCTGGAAAACTATCAACTGCTGTTGCTAACCGCAGGAAACGGTTTATTAAAAAAGCCGTTGCAAAAGGGGTTGCCCAGAAAAATATAGCCACAAGACTTAAGATAACTCCTGGCAGAGTATCCCAACTTTCCAAAGGAATGAAAAAAGGAAAGAATGCAAGAACGGTTTTGGCAGACAACAGAAAAAGGTTTGTAGCAAAAGCCATTGGATATACAAAAGCAACCGAGGCCCAGATTGCTGAAAGGGCAGGAATAACCGCGAGGCATACCAGAAGAATTGTAAGAATGCAGGGCAGTAAGCAAAGAAAGTACAAACTCAAGACAGGGCCTAAAGGATTTGATACAAAAAGAAAGCTTTCTAAAGAAAACATTGATGAAATCAGGCAGATTGCAAAAGAACAAAAATTGAGCCAACACAAGCTGGCAAAAATGTTTGGAGTTACACAACCGCGCATACAGCAGATTCTTAAAAAAAATTAGAATAAAACACCAACAGCTTTTTTTCAATGTTGAACAAAATCAAAAATCAGAACAGACAGTCAAAAGCCTTTTTGCCTTCTATTCCTACAAGGAAATCGTATCTTGTGTCAACATATTTCTGAATCTCTTTAACCTGTTCTGGCTTCAGGTGCTTAAAGCGACCCTGAACCTTGAGATAATCCAGCACAGGTATTGCCTTGTCCTTTTCAATTTTTTGAGTAAAAGTTAGTACACCGTCTTCTATTTCATACAGTGGAAAAACCCTTGAATTTACTGCAAGTTTTGCAATTTCGATTGTTGCCTCTGGTTTAGTATACCATCCAACAGGACAGACACTGAATGCATGAATATAAGAGGCATTAGGCGTTGCCAGTGCCTTTTTGACCTTTTTGTGCAAATCAAAAACATTTACAGGACTTGCTGTTGCAACATACTTTATGCCATGAGATGCAACAATAAACGGCAATGGCTTTTTTGGTTCTTGTTTTCCAGCAACCTTTGAACCGGCAGGACTTGTAGTAGTACTTGCATACAATGGAGTTCCACCACTTCTTTGAATTCCAGTGTTCATATAAGCTTCATTGTCAGTGCACACATAAGTAAACTTGTGACCTCTTTCAAGTGCTCCGCTTAATGCACCAAAACCAATGTCAAAAGAAGCACCGTCTCCTCCAAAAACAAGCAAATTTGTCTCGTCTCTCTTGCCTTGCTTTTTTAATGCTGCATCAATTCCTGAAGCAATTGCTGAATTATTTTCAAAAGCTCCATGAATCCAAGGAATGCCCCAAGAAGTTTGAGGATAAGGTGTTGAAACAACTTCCATACAACCGGTTGACATTACTGCAATAGTGTTTGGTCCGGCTGCCTTTACAACATGTCTTATCATTAAGGCTTCACCACAACCAGCACAGGCTCTGTGACCTGAAACAAAATATTCTGCGTAAGGTAGTCCTTTAATCATTCTTTCAGTCAAAAAGCCACTCTCCCTTCTGCTTTCCTTGCGCTAAATCTTTGAAAACCTTTTCAAAATGTTTTACAGTAATGTCCATTCCTCCAAGTCCTGCAATATAACTGTTTATTGTAATGTCATTGCAGTAAATTGCACTTCTTATATCAGTAAACAATGGACCTTTCTGTCCTAAAGAAATATGCCTGTCAAGAACTGCTGCTGCTTTAAGTCCTTTGATTGCTTTTTGCAATTCTTTTTCAGGAAAAGGCCTAAGGCATCTTATCCTTATTAGCCCTACTTTTTTGCCTTCAGCTCTAAGTTTGTCAATTGCAACTTTTGCTGTTCCGCACAATGTTCCCATCCCAATTACGGCATATTCTGCATCCTTCATTTTGTAAAGGTCAAGCAATCCGTCACCATAAGAACGTCCAAAAGCTTTTGCAAACTTTGAATTGACTGCTTTTACTACTTCAAGAGCATTAATCATTGCATCCTGCTGTTGTTTTTTAAAATGCATAAAAGAGTCAGGGAATCCAATTGGTCCAAAGCTCATTGGCTTTTTTACATCAAGCTTGTAAACTGGCTTGAATTTTGGCAAAAATTTGTCAACCTCTGCCTGTGAAGGAATATCAACAGGTTCAAACACATGTGAAAGAGTAAAGCCGTCAAAGTTTACCATTAAAGGTAACTGCACATTACTGGCTTCACTTATTAAAAATCCCTGAATTATAGCATCAAGTGCTTCTTGACTGCTTTCAACCCATAATTGAATCCAACCCTGGTCTCTTGCACTTACAGCATCACTATGGTCATTCCAAATGCTTATTGGAGCACTCAATGCACGGTTTGCCACAGCCATTACTCCAGGAAACCTCATCCCGCTTATTATTGGAAGAATTTCATACATTAAAAAAAGACCTTGACTTGCAGTTGCAGTAAAACATCTGCTTCCTGCTGCAACTACTCCAATCATTGCTGAAGCTGCTGAATGTTCTGATTCCACATCAATCATTGCACAGTCAAGCTCGCCGTTATTTATCATCGATGCAAGGTCTTCAACAACATGAGTTTGTGGAGTGATGGGATACATAGGGATAACATCAGGTCTGCAGAGCTTTGCACCAAGTGCAATTGCCTGAGATGCTTCAATAACTTTCTTCATTTCTTTTCAACCTCTTTTTCTATTGCTTTTACAGGGCATTGATGCATGCAAATAAGGCAGCCCTTGCAGTAGTCATAATTAATGCTTACCTTGCCTGTTTTTTTGTCAATTCTTATGGCTGAATCAGGACAATATTGCCAGCATAAATAACACTTAATGCATTTTTTCTGGTCTATAACAGGCCTGAAAGTTCTCCAGTCACCAGTCTTGTTTTTTACGCTGCTCCCTGGCTCTGTAACAACCGCTCCTGGAGTAAATTTTTCTTTCTTTTTTACAATCTTTTTTGCCATAATCTTTTTCACCATAAAATTATTTGCATCCTTCGGCAACAGCTTTTGCTGCCTTTTTGTTTAATTCTGCAACTGCAGCTTTTCCTTTTGCAATAAATAATTCATCAATTGCCTTGTTTAATGCATCCAAAGAAACTTCATTGCTTAGAGCACAAAAAGCTCCAAGGGAAGCAATGTTTACAAACGGCTTGCCAATTACGTCCAATGCAATCTTAGTAATGTTTATTGCATGAACGTTTACATTGCCAAGCTTTTTTTTCAATTCTTTAGAGCTTTTGTCACTGTTTACAATTACAAGCCCGTTTTTTTGCAGACCTTTTGTTACGTCAACAGAGTCGAAAAGAGAACTGTCAAGAACAATTACATAATCAGGATCGTAAACATGCTGCCTTAGGTTTACCTGCTTTTCATCAATTCGAACATAGCTTTCAACAGGAGCTCCTGTTCTTTCAACCCCAAAGTTTGGAAAAGCCTGGCTATATTTTCCGTCGTGAAATGCGGCAATTGCAAGAACCTGAGTGCTTGTTACAGCCCCCTGTCCGCCTCTTCCATGCAATCTAATCTCTTTTAATGTCATAAAAAATGCACTTGCTTCAAATAACTGCTTAAAGAAAGAATATAAACTTTGTATTAATAAGTTTAATGGTTAAATGGTAGAAATAAATGCTTTGGTTTTAGGAAGAGTTCATGGCATTGGATTCAGATACTTTACAGTACAAAAGGCAAAAAAGCTTGGATTGAAAGGATTTGTAAAAAATGTTCCGGGTGGAAAAGTTGAAGTTGTAGCACAGGGAAGCAAGGAAAAACTTGAATTGCTTGTAAAGATTCTGGAAGAAGGACCTTGCCTTGGACATGTTGAAGAAGTAAAAGTTGAATGGCAAAAGGAAACAAAAAAGTTTGACGAATTTTCAATAGAATTCTAATTTTCGCATCTTTTTTTTAAACTGCTTTTAATTCAAGTGCAATCTGTTCAGAAAAAGCCTGACCGTTTATTACGGTGGAAATTGTTAAAAAATATGTTCCGCTGTAAACAGGATTGCCTGAATTTGGACTAATTGCAAAAGGGCTCAAAGTTCTATTTTCTCCCTTTCCCAAAGTTATAATTTTCCTTGTTACAGGAAAAATTGAAATTGCATCACTTGCTTCGGTTTCAACAGAAACAACAACATTTTCTGCAGTTGCACCCGTGATATTGTTAACCGAAACGGTCAGAAAGCTAGTCATATTATTTTTCAAATCCAAAGGGTTTGGTTCAAGAACTACAGTAATTGCCTTTGGTTCCAAAGCAGGCAAAATCAGCAAAAACGTTATTGTAATAACAAAAATTACTGCAAAAATTCCAAGAATAGGATACTTGACTTTAGTCCAGTCAAACTTAAAATTAAACTTAAGATTTGACTTGTGCTTTCTATCATACATGCTCATAATTAACCAGATAATAATAGCCTTTTTTGGTTAATAAAACTTGCTTTTTTAGGGAAGAGTAAACAGCTTATCGTCATTCTTTCCGTCCAAAAAGCCCGCTCTTACACCTGCATCAAGCCATGCATGAGCATAAGAATACGCAGCCAGTGCCAGAGCAGTTTCTCCTTTTTCTTCAAAATGCCTTCCGTCACTCAAATAATTTTCAGCCATTGAAAGAAAATCGTTTGCTCTTACAAAATCTCTTGTTCCCTTAAATGCTTTTACAGAAACCTTAAGCAAAGCAGCCTCAGTAAGCGCCCTATATCTTGCAGTTTTTTCCTTTAAAGATTCAGCCTTTGCAACATTTTTTTCAGCCATTTAAATCACCCAAAGCCGTCACGCCCGGCTGGTGCGAGTACGATTGCCTATTGGCAATCCTACATGCTCGCTTCACTCGCAAATTAGCCATTTAAATCACCCAAAGCCTCTTTTTCTTTATCAGTTAAGGCAACAGCAATTACAAGAGATTGTGGAAACAAAGCAAAACTGTTTCTCTGCATTTTTTCCAAATCACCAGACATAACCATTTGCTTAGAATTACCCAAAGCATACAATCCAATCAAAGTTGCCTTTTGCAGTATATCCTTTCCTTTCTTTTTTTCAATCTTTGCAAGAAGTGACAAAGCTTCTGAAACAGTCATCTTGTAACCTTTTTCTATATCAATATCCAAAAGACAAAAACTATGCATTTCTGCATTAAAATTTGACTCAATTATATCATAAAAAGATTCAGGAGCATAATTTTCTTTCGGAGCAACAATAGTACAAGCTCTTCCAAAACGATACTGGTCCAAACCAGTTGAACCAACAAAATCAAAAATTGAAATTCCAGGCAAAGCAATTGTCTTAACCCCAAGCTTTTTTGCATCAAGCAAAAGCTGAATATGAGTTGTTGCACTCAAAGCATTGCCAAAAACAAGCAAGGCAACATCTTCACCACTTTTTTTAGCAGCCTTTAACACAAGAGAAAAGCCTTCTTCAATTCCCTTCCTGTCCAAAGCAACTATTTCCTTGCCAACAATTTTCTTAAGCTCTTCAATAGTCCCCTCTGCATAAGTCGAAGTATAAGTATCCAAAAACACCTGCTTACACTTGACAATTGCTTTATTTGCTTCAATAGTCAAATGCCCTGGCTTTAAACCAATCCCAATTAAATAAAACATAAAAAAAATGTACTGGGAAAACTATTTAAAGAAAGTAATTTGCCTATTTTTATTTTTATTCTTCGGAAAACGCTTTTTTTTTATTTCTTTGAACTCTATAAAGCTTTCTTTATAATTGTTTGCAAGAGAATTGGTTTTATTTGCCAAATCGGCCCAAGCCCGACTTTTCTTAAAATCACCGCTTTTCCCTGCAGACTTTGACTTTTGCATAGTTTGCACCGACTGAAGCCTTAAATCCTTCATTGATTGACTGTGAAAAGATATTCTTCCTTTCAGAAATGACTTTGTTCTTCTTTTAGTAGGGGAAAGCAATTCAATCAACTCTTTTCTTTCCTGCAACTGCCTTGTCAGCAATTACCATAAAATTCTTATGTGGTTTCAATGCAACAGCAGGCCATTTCATAAAATCTTTGCTTTTTAAAGTATTTAATACTGCCTTTCTTTTGTGCTTTCCAGATGCAAGCAAAAGAATCTCTGCACTATTTTCCCTAATAGTCTTTAATCCAACAGTGATTGCTTTGAGAGGAGCAATATTTTCTGAAAAACATCCGCCATTAACTTTTCTTGTATGATGCTTAAGTTTCACCAACCTTGTTAGTCCATAAGAGCAGGAACCTGGTTCATTGAATGCAACATGACCATTTTCCCCAATTCCCAAAATGCACAAATCAATTCCTTTTCTTCCAATAACAGTTTCATACTTTGCCGCTTCTTTCTTTAAATTCTTTACAGAACCATCAAGCAAATGAATGTTCTGCTTTCTTGCATTAACTTTTGAAAGAAAATTATTCATTAAAAAATAAGAAAAACTATTTTTGTCACTCTTCTTTAAACCAACATATTCGTCCAATGCAAAAAAACTTGCCTTGCTAAAATTAACTTTGCCTTTTTTATAAGCCGAGACAAGAAGCTTGTACAACTTCTTTGGTGTTTTACCGGTTGGCAAAGCAATTGAAGCATTTGGCTTTCGCTTCAGCAAATTTATAACGTGCTGTGCTGCAACCTTGCTCAGCTCATCATAATTGCGTGCAACAACAAGCGTTGGCTTATTGTGAATTGAGATAAAGTGTTTGACCGCGCTTACACTTGGCGCAGCAAGACCGTGCACTTGGACTTTTTTTGCCGCAACAAAGTTTCCTGAACGCATACAATTGTCAAGCGACCAATCGTTCATCAAGCCTAAAACAAAACCAGCATTGAATGCATCGCCTGCACCGGTTGTGTCAACAACTTTGCCTGCAACAGACTTAAACTGTTCTGGTTTAAAATCTTTCACGAAAAGACTTGCACCTTTACCAGCCTGCTTTACTACAACAACATTTGAACCCTTATTAAACAACGAAACAACACGCTTTTGCATCGTGCTTCCTTTTGCAATGTGTTTGAG
The DNA here is from genome assembly GCA_030634785.1 of Chloroflexota bacterium. GTDB lineage: Archaea > Iainarchaeota > Iainarchaeia > Iainarchaeales > JAFCCL01. The sequence goes on from DAOWAC010000010.1 coordinate 8,412, forward strand.
TTCCAAATCATTGACGAAAAGAAAATCAATAAATGGAAGGAACTGCGAAATGCTCCAAATTCTTTTTGTGTCAAAGCAAGTGTCAAAGCAGACAATTACATTGTGCTTTTTTATTTTTTTTAAAAGAGTTTTAAAGCCAGACCTTAAATTTGGCAAATGATAAAAGCCTCCGAAGAAAACTACGTCACCCTGTGTTAAACCAGGCAAAAGCATTTTTTCAATTCGCTTTGCAGTTAATTCTTTCAAACAGCTTTTAGTAGATTGAATGGCTCTTTCACCGCGCCTGTCAACAAGAATAATACTAAAGGCATTTCTTTCATTACAGGAAATAAGAGAACGTTTAACATTTGCTTTTGAAAGATTTTTTTTCAAAAAAGAGGTTGCAAAATCCTTTCCAATAGCACTAAGGAGTTTTGGCTTAAAACCAAGTTTTGAACCAATTACGGCAAAATTAGCTGCATTCCCCCCAATACTAAAGTTAAGGTCTTTTAGCGAATGCTCTTTACCAAATTCGACTGGGTTCTTAATTTCCTGCAAAACATCAATGCAAAGATCCCCTACAGAAAAAACTTGCCTTTTTTCAACCATATGTTACAACCTAATAGGACTTAATTGGTATTTAACTTTTTGCACCCATTATTTGAGGTATGGTAAAGGCAATTGCAATAGTAGCACACCCTGATGACGAAACAATATGGTGCGGTGGCACTATTTTAATGCACCCTGAATGGAACTGGACTGTTTTAAGCCTTTGTCGTATCCGTGACAAAGATAGGGCCCCCAAATTTAAAAAAGTCTGTAAGAAGCTTGGAGCAAAATGTGCAATGAGTGATTTGGAAGACGAGTATCCTGAAAGAAAACTCAAGTCACTTGATGAAGTAAAAGAACGCGTACGAGCAATGATGAAACAGTTAAAGCTTGAAAACGAATTCGATTACGTGTTCACGCACGGAGCGAACGGCGAGTACGGACACAACAGGCACAAGGAAGTGAATCGTACAGTGCACGCAATGATTAAGGACGGCGAGCTGCACGCGAAGAAAGTTTTCTTCTTCTGTTATAAGAAAGCGCACGACGGCTTTTACTGTGTCGCGAACGAGCGCGATGCAGACGCGAACACGCGATTGAACGCGCAAATCGCACAATCGAAACACTTATTAATCAGTTTAGAGTATCAATTTAGTAATGGAAGCTTCGAAGAACGCAGTACACGCGCGATCGAGAGTTTCAAAGTGAAGCAATATGAAATCAATGGTACTCTATCCTTACCCGCCGGAACTTGATGGCATTAGCATTCAAGGAGAAATGCTTTACAGAGGACTACTTAAAAACGGACAGGAAACTGTGCCATGCGACAGAGGAGCTGTTGCAGAAAAAGAACTTCTTTACAAAACATTCAAACCCGATGTCGCAATTGGAATCGGTTATTGGGCAGACGCTCCTCGTCTTATTGAACATCCGCTTGAATATGGAATTCAGCCAGTGCCATGGCTTAATGCAGACGGATGGGTTGCAAACTACCACGAATTATTAGATTCTTTACCTTTAATGCTTACAACCAGCCAGTGGGTTAAGGAAATGTATTATAGGGACGGTTTGAAAAACAAAAACATTTACCCAATGCCTATTGGAATTGATACGACTCAAATGAGACCAATTCCAAAAACTGACCCGCGCATTATTGAAGTTAGAGAAATGCTTGGAGTAAAACCTGACGAAAAGATGATTTTGACATCAGGCGGAGACACAACAAGCAAGGGATTTCAGGAAGTTCTGCAGGCACTTGGAAAAATTAACGGAGACTTTCCAAAGTGGAAATATATTGGAAAAACATGGGAAAAAGGAAAGCCAATGTACCACTGCAAAAAAGAAATTGAAATAATGAACGAGCTTGACATGAAGAAAAAAGTTGACTTCTTAGATGGAGCATTGTCAAGAGAATTTATGTGCTATTTGATTAATGCATGCGATGTTTATGCAGCTCCAAGCAGAATTGAGGGCTTTGGAATGATTCAAGTTGAAGCAATGGCTTGCGGAAAGCCTGTTCTTTCAATTGATGCAATGGGAATGAAGGATACAATCATTCATAATCAAACAGGATTCCTTGCAAAGGTTGGAGAAGAAGTAAAACTTAAAGAAGAATGGGCTTACAAGTGGATGGGATTTGATAAAAAGCACATTGTTAAGTTTGATAAACCAAAAACTCTTGCTTACAGAGCAGATGTTGACGACTTAGCAAAATATTTGTACAGAATGCTTACCGAAGATGATTTAATGAAAAAGATGGGTGAGAATGCAAGAAAGCACGCTGTAGAAAACTTTGATTACCTTAAGACCTCAAAGGACATAAATGACCTGATTGAAAAAAAGCTTGACTTGAAAAGTCCTAGCCAAGCACAGGCAACTGTTTCTGTTCAAGAGCCTTAACAGCAAAAAGAAAAGCACCTGCACTCCAAGCATGATAATCGCTTCCAGAAGCTTTTTTAGTTAGTGGATTAATCCATTCATTAAATTCCCATTTGTGTTTTGAACCAAGCTTGTTTGCTTCTGCTAAAAGTATAAGATTTTCTTTAGCTTTTTCAAATTTGCGCAATTTTACAAGAGCTCCAACATAAAAACCACCAATAAACGGCCATATTCCTCCGTTTAGATAATGATGTGGAGTTTCTGCAAGACATTTTGAAAAATAACTATGCCATTCTTTATCGCCTCTTTTTATCGGCGGATAAATGGCTCTTATTGGATAAGGTTTGTCTACTTGTTTTTTTTCAACAAAATCAACAATTCTTTTTGCCTGCTTTTTGGTTGCAAAACCTCCGCAGATTGCAAGAGAATTTCCCAAAGCATCAAACCAAGTTTCCTGTTCAATGTCTCCATCATGGTTTTTCCAAACCCATGGATAAAAATATCCTAAATGATGATTAAACATTTGAATCTTTGGAGGAGTTTGTCCTGAAGAAGCTTTGAGTACGTTTTTAAGCTCACTTTTTTTGCCATACATCTTTAATGCTGCAAAATAAAGTGCTATTGAATTAATTGTGTGACCGTACTTGTGCGGAAAAGCATCCTGCCAATCAGAGGTAGGTAATTGTTCTGGTAAAAAGTCTTCTCCTGCATCCTGACAGCCAAGCCATTCAAAAGCTTGTTTAATATGCATTTTGTGTTTTGAAAAAAGTTTTGAATCCTTGTAATTTTTTTTATAAAATTGCAAACCCCAAAGATACCACAGAGTACTGTCCATTGTTGCAAACGTAACCTGCGTTGGTCTTTTACTAAACAAGTCAACACAATTTGGAATCTGTCCATGCTTGCTTTGGTGTTTTGCAAGCGTGTTTAAAGTTATAGCAAACTGTTGCTTGAATTCTTCTTCTTTGTCATAACAGCTTGTTCCAAGCAATCCAATCATTGAATCTCTGGCAAAAACACTATTATAACCATCTTTGCCACCTGAAGCATAAGTACCATTTGGAGTAGAGCAAAACATCATTGTTTCCTTTGCCCTTAAAACTCCTTCACCAATTAAATCCATGCCAAAATAAGGTATTAACTCATATAAAAAAGCTGCGATTTTATTACAAGTTAGAAAAATCAGGATTTGCAATCAAAATTATTAAATGAATTGTTTAAGTGTGCTTTATCTTTTGTAAATGTAATCATGATGCTGCAAATCTTCAAACTTGACTTTTTTGGTTTTTTTGTCAAATTTGAAAACCAGAACAAAATGTGAAAGAATATGCACTCTTTTGAATTCTTTCAAATCATAGGACAAATTTTTGTAATGCGCTATATTATTATTGGAACAGATTTCATCAATCTTCTTAAGAGTTGCTTCATATCTTAACCTGTCTTTTTTAACCAGTTTTTTTAGAATTTTCTTAAGCTTAATGCTTAGCTCAAATTCATGCATCTTCAAGAGCCGCCCTTAACCCCTTCACACTTGAAAACTTCTCAAACTTGCCTCTATCAACTTTTTGAATTTCTTCCTTGTATTCAGGTCTTAGTTCAGGCTCAAGAAACACTTCTTCAAACTTTGAAACAACAAGATTGGCTGCCTCTGACTTATTTCCCAAGCCATATTTTCCCTTTACAATAGTCAAAACCCTGTCCTGCCGTTCACCAAAATCAACTACAGCTTTAGTCACAAAATCACCAATACAATTAATAACAAAATGTAATAAAAAGCTATGTTTTGCCTTTTTGCGAAAAATATTAGTATTTACAAATTTTTAAAAATAATGACATCATAAACACTGCAAATTACCAAATTTAGTTATAATGAAATGCAGGGTATTAACTCATATTTAAATTAAGCGATTCGCATTGGGTGTACCCCAACTTGATTGTTAGATAAAAATTAGTTCCAAGCCTGAAAGAATAGGAAATTTAGCTTAAATGTTTTAGAATTTCTTTTACAAAAGCAGGCAAGTCTGCAGGCGTTCTGGAGGTTATTAAGTTATTATCCACAACCACAGCCTTATCTTCATACTTAGCCTCTGCAGCTATTAAGTCATCCTTCATGCCTTTGTAACAGGTTACCTTTTTTCCTTTTATAATAAATGCCGATATCAGAACCCATGGCCCGTGACAGATTGCAGCTACAACTTTATTTTTCTTATACATTTCTTTGACAAAAGCCACTGCAGCAGTATCCATTCTAATCTTTTCCGCACCCCTTGTCCCACCTGGAATTATCACAGCATCAAAATCAGCTGAATTTAAATCAGCAGTCTTCAAATCACATTCAGTAAGATAACCATGCTTACTTGACCTGCCTTCTCCGTCCAAAGAAGCAAGCTTAACGTCATGCCCTTCTTCCAAAAACCTCAGTTTAGGATACCATAATTCCATATCCTCATATCCTTCGCCAGCCAAAATCAATATCT
>DAOWAC010000124.1 GCA_030634785.1 Chloroflexota bacterium
AAGGCAGTCCTACATCAACTGCCTTGAAGACTGCCCCAGCGACTACACAAAAAAGCTTGAAAGACTCTTCCTGGAAAAGTACAAGACAACATACAGAAATTTCTTCAGTGTCTATTTGAATTATATAAAGAAGATGTGACTGCATAATGCAAAAAAACTACTAACTACTTCAAAAAATCAACCAAAAAGCTAATTAACTTTCTTGCGCTATAGTTATTTTATATAAAAAGTTCAGCTAAAGCACAGGGTCAAGCATCGCATTATAGAGCGAAAGTATCTCTCCCGCAATCTTTTTATTTCGTTTGGGGTTTCTTTTTGTAAATGGATTTGCTTTGGACAGCAATAATGTTTTGCTTTGGAATAGGCTTACTTGTAAAAGGTTCTGACTGGCTTGTTGATTCTGCTGCAAGAATTGCAAAACAATTTGGATTAAGCAATTTTATTATTGGTCTTACAATTGTTGCAATTGGAACATCTCTGCCAGAACTTGCAACAGCTGTTATCTCTTCTCTTTATGGTGATAGCAATCTTATTATTGGAACCATTATTGGAAGCAATATTGCAAACCTTGCGCTTGTTGTCGGACTTGCAGCTATAATGGTTCCGATTGCATTGAAAAAAGACATTTACCGCAGAGACGGAACAATGATGCTTATAGTAACCCTTTTGTTCTATCTCTTTTGTCTTGACGGAATACTTACACCACTAGAAGGAGGATTTTTTCTGTTTATTTTTATTTCATATATTTTTTACTTTATTGCAACAAAAAGACGTTTTAAGAAAGAATTTCATTTTAAAAACTATCTTGAAGAATATTCGGATGTAAAAGGAAAAGAAAAATTTAGTACGGTTCCTGAAATAACTAAAAGCGTAAAAAAAGCATTTCACCAGCACTTGTTTGAAAAAATGAAATCGTTTTTTAAGAATTTTTCAGACATGGCAAGAAAAATACGCAATTCAATTAAAAGAAATTGGAAAAAGGCAGTTGAAAAAAAAGCAGCGTTTTTTTACTTGTTCAAACAGGTTGGAATAGTTTTAATAGGAGCAGCCTGCATTTTTTTTGGAGCAAACTTGGTTATTACAAGTGCATTACAACTTCCACTAAGTCAGCTTGCAATTGGCGCAGTATTTGTAGCAATTGGAACTTCTTTACCGGAACTAGCAGTAACCATTTCAAGCCTTAGAAAAGGTCTTCCGCAAATAATGATTGGAAACCTTATTGGAAGCAATATTGCAAACATTCTTTTAGTAGGCGGTTTTGCAGCAGTAATAAATCCATTGATTGTGCCTATTAGCAAAGTACAACTTAGTTTTGTTTTTTTACTCCTTATCACCTGGTTATTCCTTGTATTCCTAAGAAATGACTCAAAAATAACCAGAATTGAAGCAATTACTTTACTGTTGCTTTACATAGCATTTGTTGCCTCTTCTTTTGGATTAAGATTAGGCAGTTAAACAAAACCTTTGGGGTTTTTTAAATGATTTTGAAAAAGATTAATGGGGAAACTAAATGAAAATATTAATTGCATATTATAGCAAAACAGGTTCAACAGAAAAAGTTGCCAAAAAAATAAAACAAGAATTTGAAGAAAAAGGTCACAAAGTAGAACTTGTAAAAATTGTTCCTGTTCAAGAACTTAAAGCATACCAATACAAAAAAAACGGAAAAGAACTTGCTTTAAAAAATGCTACAGGCTCTGTTAAAAAATTTGACCTGGTACTGATTGGAACACCTGTTTGGAATTTTTGTCCTGCCCCAATGGTATTGTCCTATCTTAGAAATTTATTAAATGTAAAAGACAAAAAGTTTGCATTGTTTGCAACCTGCACTGCATTGCCAGGAACAACAATTCAAAGAATGAGCAGTATTCTTTCAACAAAAGGCGGAAAAGTAACTGCAAGCATTACGGTCAGAAGCATTTTTTCGCTTGATGCGAAAAAGCTTGAAGTAGCAAAAAAGTTTGCAGAACAATTGTCTTAGAAAACAATTTCTTAAGAATTCTTTCTCGAAGCCTGTTCAGCAAGTTCGGTTGCAATTTCAAACAACTGTTCTTTTTCACTCTTTGTCTTTGTTTTCTTTCCTTTTTTCTTTTTATCATCAAGGTTTGAAAGCTTTTGCTTTAAATCACTCATTATTTTTGAAACACTTGCTTCATCATATACCTCTTTGATTTCTGCTTCAATATCAATAAGCCTCTGTTGATTTTTTTGAACAAGTGCCTGATAGGTTTTTGCATCAATTCTTCTTTTCAAATACTTTTTTTCAGCAATATCCATTTCTTTTAAAAGACGCTTTTTTTCATTAAGCTTTTGCTGCAAAATATGTCTTTTTTTAGTTTGTACATCCAAAAGCTTTTTATCAATTTTTTGCTTTTTGTCTTTTCCATAAAACTGATCAATTAACGCTTCTGTTTCAATTAGTTTTTTTTGTTTGTTTTTAAAAATTTTATTAAAATCTTTTTCACTAAGCTTTCTTCGCATATATTGTTTTTCTGCAATTTTAATTCCTGAAAGAAGCTTTTTCTTTTCTGCAAAAAGTTTTTTCAAAGAAGGACGTCTATAATGGATTTTGGTCCAAAGCAAAATAACCAGAATTATTGCCAGCAACACAATTGCTGCATAAAGAACTCCTTGAAAAATAAGCAAAAGACTTTTCCAAAAAATTGCTGCAAGAAAAAGAATTACTACAATTGCTGCTAACGCCAAAAGATTGTTTTTTATAAAATCCTTCACCTGCTCTAATCTTTCATTCATTTATTAAAAAAAGGCTTTATTCAAATAAAAAGCTTTGTACAGGCTATTTTTTCCAAATGCTGCTGAAAAGATAGATGATTCCTCCACCAAAAGCAAGCACTGCCAAAAGAACATCAATCTGAACACGTCTTGTAAGAGCATCATAAATGTACATAAATGACGCAACTATAATAACCAAAGCAATGATTGATTCAAAAGTTCTTTTTTCCTTAGAGTCATCTCCCATACTACT
>DAOWAC010000170.1 GCA_030634785.1 Chloroflexota bacterium
ATTCCATGCGTAGACCACATTGAAATAGAAAAGATTAAAACAGGCGACAAGATAAAAGTTAACGCAGAAAAAGGAATTGTGAACGTAGAGTGAACAAAAACATGGCAGACTTATACATAATTAAGTTAGGTGGCTCTGCCATCACGGAAAAAGAAGGCAACAAGTTTGAGGCAAAAAAGGCTGTTTTGGAAAGAATTGCCTCAGAAATAAAAAGAGCCTTGGATGAGAAAGAATTCAAGCTAATTATAGTACACGGAGCAGGCCCGTTTGGGCACACAAATGTTGTCGAATATGATATCAACAACGGGGTTTATAGTGACAGGCAGAAGGAAGGCCTTGCAAAAACCATCAAAGACTGTAATTTGCTTGATTCAATTGTGGTTGGAACTCTTAAAAAAGTAGGCCTTGATGCAATCCCATTTGACCCAAACAAAATAGTTGAACAAGACAACAAAAAGATTGTTAAGTTTGAAACAGAGGAAATCAAAGGAGAAATAGCTGAAGGGAATATCCCAGTACTATTTGGACAAATGGTTCCTGACAAAAGCCTTAATGCAAGCGTAATAAGCGGTGACACAGTAATTGGATTTTTGGCAAAAAAGTTTGGCGCAAAAAAAGTTTTTCTTGGAACAGACGTAGCAGGCATTTATAATGCAGATCCAAAAAAGAATCCGAATGCAAAAAGGATTCCGTTAATTGACAAAAGCAACTTTGAAGAGGTTATAGCACAAACAGATGAAGCAGGAACAGTTGACGTTACAGGCGGAATGAAAGGAAAGCTAGAAAAGCTACAGGAAATGCTACAGGGAACAACAGCACTAATTTTTGACGCCTCAAAAGAAGAAAGTTTCTACAAGGTACTCACAGGAAAAGAAGTAGAAGGAACAGAAATAAGGTTGTGATAAAAATGAATAAACAAATATCTCAAATTGGTGAGCGAAAAGCTATTGATGACATTGTAAAAATATTTCACAAAAAAAAAGGCATAATTTACCATGATGATTGCGCAGCAATTCCACAAGGAAAGGATTATTTGCTCTATTGTGTAGATATGATAAACGAAAACATAGATTACCCATCTTTTACCAAACCAAAAGATATTGGAAAAGTCGCTATTAGCAACACCTTGAGTGATATAGCCGCAATGGGTGGTTGGCCAACTTATATTGCAACATGTTGGGGCATACCAAAAAATTACGATTACAAAAAAATTCTTTTGATGAATAAAGGCATCGAAGAAATTTGCAAAAAGTTTAATACATGTGTAGTTACGGGGGATTTAAATACCGCTCCAGAACTTTGTATTAGCGTAACTGCGTTAGGAAGCGTTCCTTATAAACAACTTTTAAAGCAAAAAGGTGCAAAGGAAGGTGATTTGATTGCAGTAATTGAAAATTTGGGAAGATGTAACGCTGCTGTTTTATACTTCGAAAATAAATTAGGATTAAAAGAGAACAAAAAATTTGAAAAAGATCTAATAAAAACAAGACCTCCACTAAAGGAAGGTAGGTTTTTAGCAAAAACAGGATGTATTAGCAGTTGTGTTGATTTGACAGATGGTCTTTATTGGGGTTTGTGGCTTTTAAAAAAAGCAAACAGGATAGGAATTAGAATATCTGAAGAAAAATTACCATTATCTAAACGAGCATTGAAAGTTAGGGAAAAATTAAATCTTGATAAA
>DAOWAC010000140.1 GCA_030634785.1 Chloroflexota bacterium
AAACTCTCCTCTTTTCACCACTGTTCTATTCGGGTTTGGTTTCTGTAGTTCGCTAAAAGCTTTTTCCATTTGTTTTTTTATAAGATCTGGTCTGCCAAGGCCCTTATCTATTGCAACACCTATTCGCGCCTCTCTTTTTTGCAAAATCATTAATATTTTCTTTTGATGTATTTTTTCCCTTTCGGCTCTTTCTCTGCGTTTTGTGTTCCAATCCTGAATTCTTTTCTTAATTGGTTTTTTTTTAGGCATAGTTCAGTAAATCCTTAATTCTTTCTTCTATTTATTCTTTCCTTTGCCAGATTTGCCAGAATGGGACAAATATTTTATAACTGGTAACAAATAAGCGTTTGGTTTTTCAAATCACCCCCCTCTGAAAAAATCGGGGACGGGAAAAGGATTTTGGGAAGCTAAGCCTTAAGGTGCAAAAAGGTTTTGAGCAATCGGATAAACTTTAAATATACTTAGATTCCTTTAATTTTTATGCCATTCATTCCGCAATCAATAGGTTACCTTTTTCTTTTACTTTTTGGCATTGCCATGATTGCCATTACCTGGTTTTTTGCCCGTTGGAGGAAATGGCATTCAAAAGAGGGGTTTTTGGTTGCTAGTAGAAAGGTTGGCTGGATTTTGGGAGGCGCAAGCATTGCGGCTTCCTGGATTTGGGCGCCTGCATTGTTTGTTTCTGTTCAAATGGCTTACCAACAGGGTTTGCCTGGAATTTTTTGGTTTGTTTTACCAAACGTAATTGCTTTGGCAATTTTTGCCCTTCTTGCACCAAGAATCAGGGAAAGGCTTCCGCAGGGCTATACTTTGCCTCAGTATATCAAGCACAGGCTTGAAAGTGAAAGAGTCCACAAAGTTTACTTGTTTCCTTATTTCTTTTATCAGCTGATGGCAGTAACTGTTCAGCTTTTTGCCGGAGGAAGTTTAATTTTTCTTCTTACAGGAATTCCTTTAATTATTGTAATGCCAATTCTTTTGATTATTGCTCTTGCCTATACTTTGATTTCAGGACTTGAAGCATCTGTCATAACAGACTTTGTACAGATTGCTATGATTTTTGCAATTGGAATAGTAATAATTCCAATGGCTGTTGGAGCAGCAGGCGGATTTGAAGCAGTTGAAGTAGGTCTTGGAGGTCTGGCAGGAAACACAAACATTTTTGACCCAGGGATTGCTTTCTCTTTTGGAATTGTAACCTCAATCGGACTGATTGCTGGAGCAATTGCAGACCAGCAGTACTGGCAAAGGTCTTTTGCAATCAAAAAACAAAAACTCAGCAGAGCATTCCTGTTGGGAGCAGTGCTTTTTGCAATTGTGCCAATTGGATTATCATTGCTTGGATTTTTGGCAGCAGACCCTGCTCTTGGAATTGTCTTGCCTGCAGGAGTTGATGTTTCAATGATTGGAGTACAAACAGTGGCAGTACTGCTTCCTGCCTGGGCTGTTTTCCTGTTTGTAATAATGCTTCTATCTGGTCTGAGTTCTACTTTGGATTCAGGACTTTCGGCAGCAAGCTCTCTGTGGGTTACAGATATAGCAAAGCCAAAAAATGACAATGAAGCAATTAGTTCTGCCAGAAAAGCAATGATTGGCATTGCTGTCTTAGGTCTTATTATTTCACTTGCAGTAATTTATATTCCTGGACTTGGTTTAATGCACTTATGGTGGGTTTTCAACACCATAGCAGCCTGTGTAATGGTTCCGACAGTGTTAAGCCTTTACTGGGACAGGCTAAGCGAAAAAGGAGTATTCTGGGGCGTGCTGGTTGCGTTTGTAATCGGTGTTCCACTATTCATCTACAGTAACATTCTTGACGATCCTGTCTGGATAGTTGGAGCTTCACTGTTTATCATAGTGGTAAGCACGGGATTCTGTTTGCTGATGCCAAGAAAGGTGCCTTGGAAAGCGAAGGTTGAAAGATTTTAAAGAAGAATTAGAAGAATTTGAATAGTCAGAATAAGATAAAATGCATACTGTTTACAACTGGTTTTATATGGGCTGCTGATTAAAGATAATCATTTTAAGCACTTCATAATCTAAATTAGTTGGTTTTTATGGCTGGAAACTCAAATGGAGTAGAACTTGGTTTTGAAAAAAAGCTCTGGCAAGCTGCAGACAAAATGAGAAACAACATGGATGCTGCAGAATACAAACATGTTGCTTTAGGACTAATTTTTTTAAAATATATCTCAGACAGCTTCGAAAACGTTTACAAAGAATTATCAAAAGACCCTGAAGGATTAGGCCCTGAAGAAAGAGATGAATACAGTTCAAGAAACGTATTTTGGGTTCCAAAAGAAGCGAGATGGGGCTATTTGCAAGATCGCGCAAAGCAACCAGAAATCGGAAAAATAATTGATGATGCAATGGAACTAATCGAAAAAGAAAACCTCTCGCTCAAGGGCGTTCTTCCAAAAGATTATGCAAGACCAGCTCTTGACAAAAGAAGGCTGGGAGAACTTATTGATTTGATTGGAAC
>DAOWAC010000115.1 GCA_030634785.1 Chloroflexota bacterium
AAAAACCCCCCCAAAAAAAAAGAGTGAAGAAGAGTATTTAAACAAATCTAAAAAAACAAAAACATTGTTGTAAAAAATGACAAAACTGTTCCTGCAAAGATTATGGGAGCAAAAGGCAGGGTTTCCTGCACAAGCAAAAAATCAAAAGGAGGCTTTTTTTCTTCAATTGCCTTTTTCAAAAGGACAATATCCTTTTTGTCAAGCCCTTTTGGTCCTGATTCAACAATCGGCCTTTCCTTTATTTCGCTAAAAATGTTCACAAAAGAAGGAAGCAAGGGCTTTTTTTTCACAAGCTTTCCAGACCTTAAGACAACTGTTTCAAGCAAAACCATTCCTGGCTTTAGCTTGTTAATATACACAGGTTTTCCAAAACAGCTAAAACCAAGCCTTAGGACAAAAAAGAGAAGCAAGAGAACAAAGACAAGGAACAAAATGAAAAATGAAAGAAATTCAACCGTTAAAACTTCACCGGCTTTGAAAAAAAGAAAAATAAATGAAATTGCTGCAAAAAAGTAGAAGGATTTTTTTGGCAAAAGAAATTCAACACACGAAACTAATACAAAGAGCAGGATTGCAAGAGTAAAAAAATCCAGCTGGATTGGAAGAAGGGGAAGGAAAATTCCAAGAATCCAGTAAAATGAAAAAAGAAAAACCGCAACAGACAAAACAAGACTTGGTTTAAATGTCTGCCTTAAGGCATCAGCCTTTTGTTTTGAGCTGGTTTTAAACAAAACAAAGATTGCTATTAACACAAAAGCAGGAACAAAAGAGTTTATTAAAATTGTAAAAGACGGAAAAATTGAAGCCGTGACAAAAAACGGAAGTGGAAAAAGCAATGCAAATGCAAGAAAAAGCTTGGAATCGCCTGCACTCCAAAGACCCGAAAGCCATAAAATAAAACCAAACAGAAATGCAAGAAATCCATTCAGCAAAAATGCCGAAAAAGAAAAGCCATTCAAAAAGTTGAGAAAAAAAGCTATAACTATTGCCGGAAAAACAATGTTGTTTTTTATGATTCCTTTTTTTAGGTCAGTATATGAAACAATAAAGCCAACAAGGCAAATACATAAAATATTCAGGGAAACAAATGCTGCCTGCATTAAAAAAACCAAGTTTAACTGCCTTCAGCAGAAACGCTACAGCTTATTTCATCCCAATCAGGAATGTTTTCCTTTACAGGGTCAAGCTCTGAAATTACCTTTTGAGGATTCCACCAGAAGTAAAATCCAGTAGCATCTGTTGAAACACAGACATACTCATCTGTTATAAGGTTTAGCACATTCTCCATTGTTACAGCCCTTGTTTTGCTATCAATACTGCTTAATGAAAGAGGGGTATTAGTGGTTTCAGTGCGCCCGTTTGGTGAATAAAAATAGCTGTTGTTCTGGCAGGATTTTCGCAAATTCAGCTCATAGCTTTCAGGCACATAAAATACTGTTTCAAAGTAAAGCTGCTGCCCTTCCTCTGCAGGGTCGTACAAAAAGCCGTAAGAGCCGTCAACATTGAAAGCACAGGTTCCGTCAGTGGCAGAACTGTCCAAAATCCTGTTTTTAATTGCACTACCATAGTAGTCAACGCAGGCGCTAGCCTGCTTCATTGTAGAGCCTGTGCCAGTCCAAAGATTCAGGAAACTTGTACTTGAAACAGGCACATCTCCGGGCACATCCCTAAGCCAGTAGTAAGCTTCAACTTTTTCGACATCAGGAGCCATTTGCAAAAGGACAGGGGTTGCTGTCGACGGTGCAAAAATAATCTTGGTTTGCCCGGGTAAAATATTTAGGAGTATTCCTGTATCAATATTGTTTACCACCTCAAAATCAGAAATTAATTCTGTATCAACATCTTTTCTGCCGCTTGAAGAGTCTGTTTCAAAGGATATTCCACCACTTGGTGACATTACAATTGCCAAAGGCTGATTTTCACTTTCATTATTAAAGCTAAGCCCGTAATCATCCCTACTTCCACCCTCAAATAGGCCAACTTGTCCATTGAATGGAAGGAAATAGAAAGGATTCTGTGTTATTGGATCTGAAACCTTGATAAACTCAATGTTTATGCTGGCAAGCAAGTCAGCGCCAACATCAGCATTGAAGAATTCAAACTGGTCATTATCAAAGTTTAAGCCTATGAAAACTTCGTGCATTCCTGCATCAACAAGCCCTGAATCAGTATCAGAACTTGCTTCAGATGTATCAAACTCAAATCTTCCAGCATTATCAATAAGGTACTTTCCCCAAGGATGTTCCACATGATTTAAAATATCTGAAGAAAGGAATTGGGAATTATAATAATCAACAAAATCATGCCTAAAATCATCTGTATAAGCGTCCTCTATAAGGTAGACATTAAACTCCTGCATCTGGCGCAGGGTAAAAAGGTTTCCGGCAAGGTCTTCTTCGGCAAGTGCCCTCATTTTTTCAAGCCTTTTAATTAAAGAAATGGTAAACTGTGTTGGGTCACAGTAAATAAAATCCGAATTAGCTGGATCACAACTGTCAATATCTATTGAACTCCAATTCCAGTTAAGCAAAATGCGAGGCTCTGCCCCAGGACCTGTACTGCCCTTCACTCCGCCTTTGCCAATGCATTGGTCTTGGCTCTGGCCAATAAGTCTTATGTGGAATCTCTCAGTTGCCTTTTGGCTTTCCTGTTCAGGAGTGCTTACAGACACAACAATTTCGGCTCCAGCACTATAAGGATCTTCCGAAATAATTGCGATAGTATCGGAAAATGTTGCCATTGCAAACTGCGAATCTTCATGTATAACATATTTTATACCCTCATAATCTCCAACTCCTTCTGGCAGAGACTGATTTGGTGGCAATGCATTTCTAACAGATGTTTCACCCAAAGGAATTGTTGTTGTTGTAGCGTCAAGTTCTATTTCCTTTTCTTCCCTTTGTATATAATCCAAAGTTATTTTGTCTATTTTTACGGTTGTTCCGCTGTTGTTCTCAAAAGCAATTACTTCAGCCTGCGGCAAAAGGTCAGTGTCACCAGTCCATTCCCAAAACTTGTCGTCTTTTCCAACTTCATCAGGCCCTATATCAAAAAATGACGGAAGACTCCAACTTCCGCCAGAATAAATATAATATTTGATATAAGGCGGTTCAACCGGATTCTTTTCCCAATCCATCTCAAATTTTGCAGTATTTCCGTCCGAGGTAAAGGTTATTGCAGTTACCTGTTTTGGAACCACTGGTTTGAGTTCGGAATAAATGCCTTCAAGACTTTTGCCTGAAAACACCTTGGCACTGCCGTCAGTTGAAATTGCCA